>CAZTMN010000043.1:0-30828 GCA_964615275.1 uncultured Beijerinckia sp.
CTTGCCTCAAATTTAGGAAAGAAGGCGTCTACAAATCTAGGGGCTATTCAAGGCTTGCCCATCCCTCAGCCCGCATCCTGAGGAAACGGCCGGCAAGCGCAGCGTCCGGTTGTGTGTCTCGAAGGATGGTAGTTTCACCCGCTCCCTCATCCTGAGCTTGTCGAAGGACGAGACGCGCTGCTGCACAGCGCTCCCCGGGACGAAAGGAGAATAGGATTGCACGATGCGAAGGCCGGACAAAGCCACCGTGCTTCGGGACGCAGCCATCGGCGGCTCTCAGCACAAGGAATGTGGCAATGGGGCGAGGGTGGTGCTGCTACCGGCAAATCCGCAGCTTGCGGACTTCCGAGATGCCGTAAGCGGCGTCGGGCTGCACCGTGATGGTCTTGCATTCTGCTGCGCCGGCCCTGGCCTGGGCGCCGTTGCCGCCGGATGCGGCCAGCATGGCCGCTGCCGCCATCATGAAAACCGCTCCGAAGAAAGTTGCTACCCGTATCATCGTCCTGCCCCTGCAATGTCCGCGAACCTGAAATTGCCTCGTCAACCGGTTCGCCGTGTTCAGCTTGCAGCCACATAATCATGGGGCCGGCGCTGACGGCGTGCGGTGCCGCACAAGGCGGGATGTGAAATATGTATTTTGCATAATAACAGTAGTTTAATGTATCGTTTTGCGGTTGGGATACATGCGATCATGCTTGATCGGGCCGCCCGTTCTCGCCAATCTTGCGGCGACTCAATCGTTCGAGTAGGGCTCTGACATGAGCAAGATCGTGGATCCACCCGCGCCGCCGCCCCCGGGTAGCGGGGAAATCGTCAATCTGAAGGATGCGCTGGAAGAGCGCTATCTGGCCTATGCCCTGTCGACCATCATGGGACGGGCGCTGCCGGACGCTCGCGACGGGCTGAAGCCGGTGCACCGCCGCATTCTGTATGGCATGCAAATACTGCGGCTCGACCCGAATACCGCCTTCAAGAAATGCGCGAAGATCGTTGGCGATGTCATGGGTTCGTTCCATCCCCACGGCGATCAGGCCATCTATGATGCGCTGGTGCGCCTGGCGCAGGATTTTTCATCGCGCTACCCGCTGGTCGAGGGGCAGGGCAATTTCGGCAATATCGACGGGGATAACCCGGCCGCCTACCGCTACACCGAAGCGCGGATGACCGATGTCGCCAAGCTGCTGCTGGAAGGCATCAACGAAGACGCGATCGATTTCCGCGAGAATTATTCCGGCGACCAGAAGGAACCGATCGTACTGCCGGCGGCGTTCCCGAACCTGCTGGCCAATGGCGCGCAGGGGATAGCGGTCGGTATGGCGACGTCGATCCCGCCGCACAATGTTGCCGAGCTCTGCGATGTGGCGCTCTACCTGATCGGCCATCCGAAGGCATCCTCGGAACAATTGATGTCTTTCGTGCAGGGACCGGATTTTCCCACCGGCGGCGTGATCACCGACCCGGAAGAGGATATTCGCGAGACCTATCGCACCGGCAAGGGATCGTTCCGGGTGCGCGCCCGCTGGCGCCGCGAGGAGGGCAGCCGTGGCGCCTGGAGCGCCGTGATCACTGAAATTCCCTACATGGTGCAGAAGTCGCGGCTGATCGAAAAGTTGGCCGAACTCCTCAATGACAAGAAGCTGCCGCTGGTCGCAGACATTCGCGATGAATCGGCGGAGGATGTGCGTATCGTCATCGAGCCGCGGTCGCGCAGCGTCGATGAAACGGTGATGATGGAAATGCTGTTCAAGCTCAGCGAGCTTGAATCGCGCTTTTCCATGAACATGAACGTGCTTGTCGATGGCGTCGTGCCGCGCGTCGTCGGCCTGGCCGAAGCGCTGAAGCAATGGCTCGATCATCGCCGCGAGGTATTGCTGCGCCGTTCACGCCACAGGTTGAGCGAGATCGATCACCGGCTTGAAGTGCTGGCGGGTATGCTGATCGCTTTCCTCAATCTCGACGAGGTTATACGCATCATCCGCGAGGAAGATGACGCCAAGGCCGAACTGATGAAGGCGTTCGACCTCAGCGAAGTGCAGGCCAATTACATTCTCGATACGCGGTTGCGCTCCCTGCGCAAGCTGGAGGAAATGCAGCTCAAGCAGGAACACAAGGACCTGACGGAGGAAAAGGCGGACATCGAAAACCTGCTTGGCGATGAGAAGCGCCAGTGGAATGCGGTCAAGTGGCAGGTACGCGAGCTAAAAAAGTCCTACGGTCCCGAAACGCCGCTGGGCAGGCGGCGCACCACGTTTGAGGCAGCGCCCGATACGGGCGGCGTCGACATTTCCGAGGCGATGATCGAGCGCGAGCCGGTCACAGTCGTAGTCAGCGAGAAGGGCTGGGTGCGGACTCTGAAGGGCCATCAGGCCGATGTGTCGTCGCTGTCGTTCAAAGGCGATGACGCGCTCAAGGTGTCATTCTTCGCCGAGACGACGTCGAAGATTTTGCTGCTGGCGACCAATGGCCGGGTATTCACGATCGACGTTTCGCGCCTGCCGGGCGGACGCGGATTTGGCGAACCGGTGCGGTTATATGCCGAACTGGAAGAGGGATCGGACGTTGCCGCGGTCTTTCCCTACGAGCCCGGCAAGAAAATGCTGGTCGCTTCCAGCGACGGACGTGGCTTTATCGCGCCGCAGGATGAGATGGTCGGCACTACCCGCAAGGGCAAGGGGCTGATCAATGTCGGCTCGAAAGCCACGGCCGCCGTCATTGTCCCGGCCGACGGGGATCACGCGGCGGTGGTTGGCCTCAACCGCAAACTGCTGGTCTTCCCGCTTGAACGATTGCCAGAGATGGCGCGCGGCAAGGGCGTGCGGCTGCAGAAATACCGCGAAGGTGGAATTTCCGACGCGCGGGTATTTGCAATGGCCGATGGGCTGACATGGAAGGACAGCGCCGGGCGCAATTTCACCGTGGCACAGGCGGACCTGGAAAACTGGATCGGCAACCGCGCCGATGCCGGACGCCTGCCGCCGAAAGGTTTTCCTAAGAATAACCGGTTTGAATAGGGCGCTCTCACCCCAACAAGCCGAGTGCCATGTACGCCGTCATCATAGCCGACCATGCTATCGCCGAAGGTGGCGCGCCCGAGGTTGCTATCGCCTCTGCCGCGGCGCTTGCTGCCAAGGGTGTGAACGTCGTTTTTGTCCATGGCGTTGGCGGCGATGCCGATCCCAGACTTTCCGATCCGAATATCGAGCGGATAGGTTTCGGCGGCGAGGACATCTGGAGAAAGTCGATTACCAGTGCGGTGAAAGACGGTGTCTGGAACCGTGCGTTCGTCGCCCGTCTCCGTGAAAGATTGTACGCATTGCCGCGCGGCGATACCGTGGTCCATGTCCACCAATGGACAAAATATTTCTCCCCCAGTGTGTTTGCCGCTGTATTGAACAGCGGATTGCCGCTGGCGATCTCGATGCACGATTATTTTCTAACCTGTCCGACCGGCCTTATGTACCGCTTCGATACCAAAGACGCCTGCGCTCTGAAGCCGATGTCAGCGAATTGCATCATGGCGTGCTGCGATCCACGTACGCAGATGCACAAGATGGTTCGCATAGCGCGGGGCTTTGCCGTGCAACGGGCGATCCGGTCCGGCCGTTTCGCTGCCATCCACGTATCGCAAATCGGCCGCGCGACGATTGGTCGTTTCTTGCCGCCGGCTACAAAGCAATATGTGCTCGAGAATCCCGTCGCAGCTGTCGACGAAGGGGCGCGGACTTTCAATGGCCAGTCGAAACTCGTCTATTGTGGCCGCTTGACCGAAGAAAAAGGCGTGGTGCTGGTTGCGCAAGCGGCCAGGCAGGCCGGCGTGCCGGCGTTGTTCATCGGCGAAGGGCCAGCGCGCGAGACCATACTCGCCGCCAATTCCGACGCCGAGATCACCGGCTGGCTGGCGAAAGAAGACGTCCGGCAACGAATTCTTGAAGAGGCTCTGGCGGTCGTTGCGCCGTCGCGCTGGCCGGAAACCGGGCCGCTGGTCGTCGCAGAGGCGATGGCCGCTGGTGTCCCAACCATTGTCTCGAACCGGGCCGGGGCTGGCGCGCGTGTCCGCGATGCGGAGGACGGGTTTGTCGTTGAACCAGACGCAGCTGCGATAGTTGCCGCGACTGCAGCATTAAGTGCGCCCGGTGTTGCCGCTGCGATGGGCGAGGCCGCCTATCGGCGTTATTGGGCCGCTCCGCCATCGTTGGAAAATCATGCGAATGGATTGCTGGAGATATACAAACGATTGTTGGCAGACGCATGGGCATAAGGATTTGTTAACCATTGCAGCCCGCTTTTGGGCCCGGAATTCAGCAATATTCAACAGATGTCGGCCTTAATGGATTTTAGGTGCGCCGTGTCCGGCAAGGTCAGTTGGGCGCGCGCCATGGTGGGACATACCAATGCATATTCTGATTGTTGCCGATCATGCCTGGATTAACGGCGGACAGGCCAAAGTGGCGATTGAGAGCGTGCTCGGGCTGGCCCGGCGTGGCCATCAGGTGACATTCCTGGCGGCTGTTGGCGAGCCCGATCCGCGGCTCGCAATGGCCGGCATCGAGGTGATTGCACTGGGCCAGTACGACGTTGATACCGCGCCGAGCGGGATGCATTTCCTGCCGCAATATATCTGGAACCGCAAGGCTGCGCGAGTTTTGCGCGAATCAATCGCGAGAATGGATGCAGCTGATAGCGTTGTGCATGTCCACGCTTTTGCAAAGGCGGTGTCGCCGTCAATCGGTTCGGTTTTGGCGAAGTCGCCGGTTCCTGCTGTTTACACCATGCACGAATTTTTCCTTGTTTGCCCGACAGGTGGCTTCTATGACTACCGGGCCGCGCTGCCATGTCATCGCAAACCGTTGTCGGCCAGTTGCATTGTACGCCATTGCGATTCCCGCTCCTACGCGCACAAGCTGCTACGCGTTGGCCGTCAAGCACTGATCAATCATGGCGGGCTGCACGCTGCTTTCAAGCACATCATCATGATCAGCGAATTGCAGCACCAGGCTGCGCGTCCCTACTTGTCGGATGCGGTCTCCTATCACAGGGTGGACAATCCACTCGATATTACCGACCCCGGCCCGAAGGAAAGGCCCGGCAGGGACTTTCTGTTCGTTGGCCGCTTGTCGGGAGAGAAAGGCATCGAACATTTCTGTGAGGCTGCAAGACAAGCCGGTGTGGAAGCAGTCATTACCAGCGATGGGCCGATGGCGGATGACCCTAAGGCTCGCTATCCGCAGGCAAGGTTCCTCGGCTGGCAGAGCCCGGAACAGGTATTGGCGCTGTTGTGTGACGCACGGGCGCTGGTGTTTCCCTCGGTCTGGTACGGGGGTCAGCCGCTGACCGTATACGAAGCCCTCGCGATGGGGACCCCGGTTATTGTCAGCGACGTGTGCGCCGGGCGCGAAGCGGTTGTCGATGGCCGAAACGGATACTGGTTCAAGTCGGCCGATGCCGAAGATCTTGCCAGAGCTTTGCGCAAGGTCAGGGACGATGACACTGCGGCGGCCGTGACACGCGCCGCACACGCCGATTACTGGGCTTCGCCACTGACCTTGCAGCGGCATCTAGATGCGATCGAAGGTGTCTATGAGACGATGCTTGGGCGCGGAGGGCAAACAAGACCTGTAGAAACCGCCAATGTCGAAGAGGCGCTTGCCGGGTAATCCCGGCGCGGAAGGTCAACCGCTGCGCCTGATCCAAAAGTGAAACTTTCGGCGTTGACCGCGGTTCGTCTAACCCTCCGTTTCAAATCGCTCCCAACCCTCCGGTCCCAGCCGTTCCTGTGGCTGGAAACGCGACTTGTACGCCATCTTGCGCGAACCCTCGACCCAGTAACCAAGGTATAAATAGGGCAGACCAAGCCGCCTGGCGCGCTCAAGATGGTCGAGGATCATATAGGTTCCAAATGAATTGTGTTTAAGCTCGGGATCAAAGAACGAATATACCATCGACAACCCGTCGGCGAGAATATCCGTCAGGCAAACGCCAAGCAGCGGGCCTTCGCCGCGGCCGTTGATAAAGCTGTCCGGGCCACGGCGGCGATATTCGATCACGCGCGTTTCAACGTGACTGTCCTCGACCATCATCTTGAAATCGAGGATGTTCATGTCGGCCATTCCACCGTTGCGATGACGCCGGTCGAGATAATCCCTGAACAGGGCGTATTGTTCCGAAGTCGGGACCTTTGGAGCTGAAAATCCGATCATGTCCGCGTTGCGCTGCATGACCCGCCGCATGTTGCGTGTCGTGCGAAAGCCGTCGACGCAAACGCGTACCGACACGCAGGCGCGGCAGCCTTCGCACGCGGGACGGTAGGCGATGGTTTGAGAACGGCGGAAACCGCTTTCGGTCAGCGTGTTGTTCAACGCGCTGGCCCGGCCGCCAACAAGGTGCGTAAAGACCTTGCGCTCTTCCCGGTCTGGCAAATACGGACATGGTGCGGGCGACGTTAAATAGAACTGCGGCGCGTCACGGGGCTCTCTGGTCAATCTGTATCCGCTCCGGGAAGATGTGCAGTGCTGTGGATCCGGTCCAAATCATACCAGATTTTTGCCGGAAACAAGAGCGTTCTATTGCTGGCGCCTGGTGACAATCGTGTTGGACAGCATGTCATGCAAACAGCGCTTGTTGGTTGTTACCAGCGACACAAGCAGGATCAACGGCGTCAGGAACGCCACGCCGATATAGTACAGGACGGCGTGGACGGCAGCGTTCAGAAACGGCACGTCGGCGCCATCGGTCAAACGCATTTCGAGGTCTGCGTGGCGCATGCCGGGTGTCGCCCTTCGCCATCCGGATATCGTAATTCCGTTGTAAATGAGTGCAATCAGCGGAAACAGGCCGAGCACAGCCGGGATCAGGAACCAGGCCAGGCCCAGGGTGGGCACACCAAGAATGAACAGAACGAGCACGATTGCCCCGGTGATAATCGACAGGTAAATCACGTCGAGTATGAAGGCGACGATCCGGCGCGCCCGCACGCCCTCCAGTGCGCGGTGCGGCAGGGCGTCGCTGGCGGCGTTGAAAGGCCGGGCATTGGCCGGCTGGTTGTAGGCCATTTTCATTCTCCGCGGCGAAGACGCGATTGGCTTTCCGCCGAATTGCACCCGGATGGCGGAATGACCGGGACGTGTCAGCAGTCGGATGCCTGCCGTGCTCTCGCTGATATTGGTAGCGCAATGCGGCAACACAAGGACTGCGGACTCTCGCCAGGGCGCGCGGGTGGGATTGGCCGATCTGCTTTCCGGCGGATGTCAATCTCTCCCGGCCGCCAGTTTCTCGGCCACGAACGGTGCGAAATAGGTCAGGACGCCATCGCAGCCGGCCCGCTTGAAGGCGATCAGGCTTTCGAACATGACCCTCTCGTGATCCAGCCAGCCATTTTGCACGGCCGCCATCAGCATCGAATATTCTCCTGACACCTGGTAGGCGAAGGTTGGCGCGCCGAAGGTGTCTTTGACCCGGCGGCAGATATCCAGATAGGGCATGCCCGGTTTCACCATGACGATGTCCGCTCCTTCGTCGAGGTCCAGGCCGACTTCGTTCAAGGCTTCGTCGGAATTGCCTGGGTCCATCTGATAGGTGCGCTTATCACCTTTCAAAAGTCCACCGGAACCCACCGCCTCGCGAAAGGGACCGTAGAAGGCCGATGCGTATTTCGCCGCATAGGCCATGATTTGCACGTGCTGGAAGCCGTCTATATCCAGCGCCTTGCGTATCGCGCCGATGCGTCCGTCCATCATGTCGGATGGCGCAATGATATCGCAGCCGGCACGGGCCTGGACGAGCGCCTGTTCGACCAGCACGGCAACGGATTCATCGTTCAGAATCTCTTCGCCGGACATCACTCCGTCCTGGCCGTGGTTGGTGTAGGGGTCGAGAGCAACATCGGTCAACAAGCCAACTTCGGGCGCTTCCTGCTTGATCGCCCGGCAGGCGCGGCAGACCAGATTGTCGCTGTTCAGCGCCTGGCTGCCATTGTCATCGCGCAGCGAGGGGTCGGTGTTGGGAAACAGGGCAATAGCCGGAATGCCAAGTTTTTGTGCCCGCTTGGCCTCGATAACCGCCTGATCGATGGTCAGCCGTTCCACCATCGGCATGGACGCAACCGGCTCGCGCCTGTTGCTGCCGTCGATAATGAAAATCGGCCAGATAAGATCGTCGGCGCAGATGGCGTTTTCGCGCACCAGACGCCGAATCCAGTCTGTGCGGCGCAGCCGGCGGGGCCGCTTGACAAGATCCAGCCTGGCGGCGTTCTGCCGGAGGGAAGCCGCCTTGCTGCGGGCGCTATTGCCGTGCATGGGTATATCCATCGGGTTGTTCGGGGCCGTTTGCCCACCCAGTTGAAACCTTCAACGGCATAGCACGATTGGCGGTTTGCTCCCAATGTGCTTGTGAATGGTGTTTGAGGGCTGGACGATCCTGGCATTTGCCCGTTCGCCTGATGGATTGACGGGGCTCATCCGGCAGCCTATCGGGGAAACAGTGCGCGGCGCACAGGCATCCTTGCCGTGCGAACCGGCAGCAAGAGAAGATTGATGAGTTTCGAAACCCCGGGCGGCGGCAAGGAGCTGCTTGAAGAGCGTGACGTCATCCTGGTTGGCAGTCTTGGCCAGCAACGGCGGCGTCGGCATACCCGCTGGGGTTACCTGCTGGTTGTATTCATGCGGATCATGTCCGCAATCTGGATGGTGCTCGGGCTTGCGGCCTGGTCGCGGATATTGGTTCCAGGGCCGGGGTCGCTGGAAACACTGCCGCTGGGCGCAGCTGCCGTCCTCATATTCTTTGCCATCGGCAACATTCTTGCAGCAACGGGTCTGTGGATGGCGACGCCGTGGGGCGGCGTGCTGTGGCTGGTCATGCTGGCGGCAGAGATCGCCGTGTTGATATTCCTGCCGGACAATTTCGGTGGCGGCCGGGCGCTGATCATCGCCTATGTCGGTCTGGCGCTGAGTTATTTCCTGTTGATCTATTACGCCGCAAACGAGGATTTCGACTGAGGCAGCCAGCCATTGGCCAAGCGTTGCCGTCCCCGAGAGCAATGTTGTTCGCGCAATACCGGCCCGGTTGATCGCGCGATGCTCTACGCCCTTGTAATCGATCAGCTTTCATCCGTTCGAATGGTTCCATTTGAACGTACGCCAGTCTGGTGTTCTGGTCCCTTTCCGGCTATAATTGCAAAGTTTATCGGAATAAGAGGAAGGGTGATCCCATGCCTGTACAGGGACTGCATCATGTCGCTTATCGCTGCAAGGATGCAAAGGAAACCGTCGACTTTTACACGAAGCACATGAAGCTACCGTTCAAATTGGCGCTGGCGGAAAATCTCGTTCCGTCGACAAAAGAATGGTCGCCGCACATTCATATCTTCTTCCAGATGGAAGACGGCAGCTATGTAGCTTTCTTCGAATTGCCGGAAGCCCCGGACATGGAATTGGACCGGAACACGCCGGACTGGGTGCAACATTTGGCGTTGACTGTGCCCGATGTCGAAACGCTGGAAGAGTACAAGGCGAGTCTCGTCGATGCGGGCATTGACGTGGTTGGTCCAACAAATCACGGATTTTGCAAGTCGATTTACTTCTTTGATCCGAACGGCCACCGGCTGGAACTCACGGTCAATACCGCGACCGATGATGTGATGGACCGGCTTTTGAGCGAGGCCGGAGATACGCTGGCATACTGGAACGAGCACAAGACTGCCGGCTCAAAGGATCTGGACTGGGTTCACGCAAACACCGAGAGTTGAGCCGACCCGCAACGCAGGCGCACATCAAGAATCGCCTGCGCGCAACAAGAAAAATAAATTCGATCGGGGACCAGTGTGACTGCTGAATTCGAGATTGAACGCCTGCCAATTATCGTATCGTTCGAGGAGACAGCGGCGTTCACCGAGACCTATGGCTTTGTTGGCACGAGCGGGCGTGTCTTTCTCGAGGGCCAGAGGATCGTTCCCAAGGGGCATTCCTCAAAGACCGTGTTGCTGTTCATGCATCCGGCATCGACGCTCAACCTGATGCCGCTTCCGGCGGGGCTCGCCCGTGCCGGCATCCATGTCATTTGTTGCGCCAGCCGCTACGCCAAGAACGATACAGCGCTGATCATGGAAAAGGTTGCGGCAGACCTTGGCGCATACGTCCGTTATGCCCGCGAGCAGCTGGGATACGAACACGTTATACTCTGCGGTTGGAGCGGCGGCGGATCGCTGGCGACTTTTTTTCAGTCTCAGGCTGAGAATCCGACCGTTACACATACGCCGGCCGGCGATCCCTACGACCTCAAGGCAGCCAACCTGATGCCGGCCGATGCGCTCATGTATATCGCCGCGCACACCGGCCGGGCCAGAATCCTGGCGGAATGGATCGATCCATCGGTATCCGACGAGGACGATCCGGATGCGCGTGATTTCAGCCTGGACCTTTATCACCCCGATTGTGCGGAGCAGCCGCCTTATTCGCAGGACTTTGTAGAGCGTTTCCGGAAGGCGCAGCGGGCGCGTATCGAGCGGATAACGGCGCGGGCGCGCGAGCAACTCGAGACGTTGAAAAAGCGCGGCGGCAACGAGGTGGAGCGTCCGTTCATCGTTCATCGAACCATGGCCGATCCGCGATTTCTGGACGCCAGCCTTGAGCCCAACGGCCGCGCGCAGGGGGTCTGCTATCTCGGCAATCCGGAGACGGTCAATACCGGCCCGGTCGGGCTGGCGCGCTTCTGCACGCTGCGGGCATGGCTGTCGCAATGGTCCTACGCGGATTCAGCCGCCGACGCCGTGGCCTGCGCACCACATGTGGGCGCACCGATGCTGATTATCGAAAATGGCGCTGACGACGCGGTGCCCACCAGCCACATGCGCGACGTTCGCGTGGCTGCCGCGGCGCGCAATCCGCAGTATCGCTTGATGGCGCAGGCCAATCATTATTACCGCGATCAGCCGCATTTGATGGGCGAGGCGGTCGATGTGATAAACGAGTGGCTGGCTAGCAATTATTTGTGCTGAACCGGTGCTGCAGCAGCGCATGGCAAGAAATTCGTAAGGTCAACAGCAGGTAAACAACGCACGCGCATGACCTGTGGCTCTATGCGCGAAATCCAAGTTGTTCCCATTTTACAAGCATTTTTTACATTCGATTCACTTCAATAAGTAAACAGGAAATTCATTCTATTACTTAAACCGCTATTCATTTGCCCCGATTATATTGCGTTACGGAAGGCGGCCAAAGAGCCTGCCGGAACATGTAACAGGGGTAATACAATGGACACGGCAGTAAAGAGTGAAATGTCACCGGCGCGGGCAGAGCGATTTCAGGAAGTCCGGCCGTCTTATCTTGAAGCGCTGACGCTGATCGAGCGTCTTCACCGGCGTTTGCTGGATGTCATCAAGGACGAATTCGATCGCCGCGGCCGCAGCGATATCAACGCGGTTCAGGCGCTGTTGCTGTACAATATCGGCGACAAGGAATTGACGGCGGGTGAACTGCGGACGCGCGGTTACTATCTTGGATCCAATGTCTCCTACAACGTGAAGAAGCTGGTCGAAATGGGCTTCCTGCACCATGCCCGCTCGCGTGTTGATCGCCGCTCGGTCCGGATCAGCCTGACCGAGGAAGGCAAGGAGGTGCATGACATTATTGCCGGCCTGTATGACAAGCATGTCCTCACGGTCGAGCAGATTGGCGGCGTGTCCTCGGATGAATTTGGTGCGGTTAACCAGACGCTTTCGAGGCTGGAGCGCTTTTGGACCGATCAGATCCGGTTCCGTCTTTGAGCGATTGGCGCCGGGGCCGGGGGGGCTGCCGGCGTACAATTATCGAGCAATCTTGCTATTGGCGCCTACGGGCGCCTTTTTTTTTGCCGGGAGCATTATGGCAAGCAATGTTTCCGGTTATTCCTTGCCGCAACCGGGGCTCGAACAGCATGGCAGCTTGCTCCAGGATAGCTGCCGGTCAAATTCTCGGGGTTATGGGCGGCAAATCCCACTGGCCTGATTGATCAACGGCACGCTATCGTTTGGGATTGACCCTTGGAATTGACCCTTGGATTTGACCCTTGGAATTGATCAGCTCTCGTGCGTTCAAGGTATCCCGTTTGGACACCGGATGATCCGGTTCGGCGATATCGCGCAATATCTTGCTTATTTGCGGCCGGCGCTGGCTTTGCCATAATGTGGCCCGGATATTTGCTACTGCTTAACCACGATTGTGATAGTCGGGAGGGAAATTTGAGTATCTCGCCCCGGTCTCACGCATTGTTGAATACGCGGATGTGGCCACCGGCGCGGCAATGGGCCATGTATGGCCCGCGGACTTGCGGTTTGCGATCCGGCGCCGGAAAAGGGTGTGTTTGCCGTCGGCAAGTCAGGATGATGCGGTCCTGACTGGCGGGTAACCAGATGATTTGGAGAAGAGAATTGGTTGATCAATCTGGAAAGCCGTTGTCGCGGCGTCAATTCGTCGGTGTACTGGGCTCCGGGGCGGGTGCGGTGGCGCTTACCGGCGGTAGCGCTTTCGGTCAGGCCCGGGGCAATCCGTTCCGCACACAGGCGGAATGGACGCAGCGGTACGACGCCGACGCGCGGCTTCGGGTACGGCGCATCGAAACTCCCCTGCTTACGCCGCAGACAATTGCCGCCACCGAGGAGGCAATCAAGCAATATCAGCAAATTGCGGCGAATGGCGGGTGGGGGCGTATTCCGGCCGGCAGGACCATGAAAGTGGGTTCGCGCGGGAATTCGGTCATTGCCCTGCGGCGGCGGCTGGCGGTGACGGGCGATCTCGGCCGCCAGGCTACGAGTTCACGAATCTACGATTCCTATGTTGAGGCAGGTGTTCGCCGGTTCCAGGCCCGTCACGGAATTTCGACCACCGGAATTGCCTCGCGCGCCACGCTGCGTGAGCTGAATGTACCGGTCGAGTTCCGCTTGCGCCAGTTGCAGCTCAACCTGGTGCGATTGCGGACGTTTTCGGGCGATCTTGGCGACCGCCACGTCATCCTGAATATTCCTTCCGCGATGGTGGAAACCGTGGAAAACGGCAGGATAGCCACCCATCACGTGGCCGGCGTAGGCAAAATCGACCGGCAGTCCCCGATCATGCAGGCGCGGGCCCTGGCAGTGAATTTCAATCCGTTCTGGACGGTTCCGGTATCGATCATCCGCAAGGACCTGATCCCGAAGATGCAAAAGGATCCGAGCTACCTGACTGATAACAAGATCCGGATTTTCGATCGGTCCGGGCAGGAAATCGAGCCTTCCAAGGTCAACTGGAATTCGATGGAGGCGGTCAAGTACCGTTTCCGGCAGGATCCCGGCGGTGAAATCAATTCGCTGGGCTTCGTTCGCATCGATATTGCCAACCGTCACGGCGTATACATGCATGATACCCCGTCAAAAGGTATTTTCGGAGACGATTACCGTTTTGTTTCATCAGGTTGCGTGCGCGTTCAGAATGTCCGCGATTACGTCGCCTGGCTGTTGAAAGCGCAGGGTGGCTGGGACCGCGATCGCATCGATGAAGCGATACGTTCCGGCAAGCAGGAAACCGTGAGGCTGACGCCGCCGGTGCCGGTGTATTGGGTCTACATCACCGCATGGGCCAACGACGGTATCGTCCAGTTCCGCGATGACGTTTACAAGCGCGATGCTTCCGAGGTTGCCTCGGCAGGCCCGTCGGCAGGCTCTACGAGCCACCACGTCCGATCCAGCCCGTTGCGGCCGGAGGGCAGGGCGCCGGCGTCAGCGAGTGCTCCGGTCAACTACAGCGATGGCCGGCGCGCGGGCGGATCCCCGTTCCGTCGATATTGAACTGTAGCGGTTCCCGCTAAATGGCGTGCGGTAATTGCGATTGCCGCCGCCAGCAAAGCCGTGCGCGATCCGTCGCCGGAGCAGCATACGTTTTGGTCGAAGCGGGTCCTGGCCCATGCGGCTGCCCTCGTCATCACGATACAAAGGATTTGGCTGCATAAGCCCGGGCTTCTGGTCCGCAGCCGGGCGTATTTGTGTGCAGCGGCAAAATCTGGCATTGCATCGGCGCGATGAGAGGAACGAGAGTCGACATGTCCCAAAGCCCATTTTTTGCCGCCGATCTGGCTACCGCCGATCCCGCTATAGCCCGCGCCGTGGACCTGGAACTTGGCAGGCAACGCGACGAAATCGAGCTGATTGCGTCGGAGAATATCGTGTCGCGCGCCGTTCTGGAGGCGCAAGGGTCGGTCCTGACCAATAAATATGCTGAAGGCTATCCTGGCCGCCGTTATTATGGTGGTTGCCAGTTTGTTGATATTGCAGAAGAATTGGCAATCACCCGGGCCAAGGAGCTGTTCGGTTGCGGTTTTGCCAACGTGCAACCGAATTCAGGCAGCCAGGCCAATCAGGCGGTGTTTTTGGCGCTTATGCAGCCCGGCGACGCGTTCATGGGGCTGGATCTTGCGGCAGGCGGGCACTTGACCCACGGTTCGCCGGTAAACATGTCCGGCAAATGGTTCAAGCCGGTTCCCTACGGTGTTTGTGTCGTCGACGGCATGATCGACGTGGATGCGGTGGAGCGGCTTGCCCAGGAAAACAAGCCCAAGATGATCATCGCCGGAGGATCGGCCTACGCCCGGTTCTGGGATTTCGAAAGGTTCAGGCAGATCGCCGATTCTGTTGGCGCCTATTTGATGGTCGACATGGCGCATTTTGCCGGGCTGGTTGCCGGTGGCGCGCATCCCTCGCCGTTTCCGCATGCCCATGTGGTCACAACCACGACCCACAAGACCCTGCGCGGGCCGCGCGGCGGGATGATCTTGAGTGACGATGAAGCGATTGCCAAGAAGATGAATTCGGCAATCTTCCCCGGGCTTCAGGGCGGTCCGCTGATGCATGTCATAGCGGCCAAGGCCGTTGCGTTCGGTGAGGCGCTGAAGCCGGAGTTCAAGGCCTATGCGAAGCAGGTTGTCGACAATGCGACGGCGCTTGCGACCAGCCTGATGGATGCGGGCTACGATTTGGTGACCGGGGGCACTGACAACCACCTGATGCTGGTCGACCTGCGCTCCAAGAACCTGACCGGCAAGGCGGCGGAAGCTGCCCTGGGACGCGCGCATATCACGTGCAACAAGAACGGCATTCCGTTCGATCCGCAAAAACCGTTTGTTACTTCCGGTATCCGGTTGGGTTCGCCGGCGGCAACTTCGCGTGGCTTCGGTGAAAGCGAATTCCGCGAGGTCGGCGGCCTGATAGCCGAGGTTCTTGACGGGCTTTCGGTTGCGAACGAGGAATCCGGAAATTCCGGCGTTGAAGATGCGGTCCGGCACAAAGTTCATGCGCTTACCGCGCGTTTTCCGATATATTGACGCCAAACGATCAGGTGGGCTGCAAACTGCGGCTTGAAGGAAACAGACATGCGCTGTCCCTATTGCGGCAGTCTTGAAACACAGGTGAAAGACTCGCGGCCGACCGAAGATTCCTCCGCGATCCGGAGGCGCAGGGTTTGCTCGATCTGCACTGGCCGGTTCACGACGTTTGAGCGTGTGCAACTGCGGGAACTGACCGTGATCAAACGGGCAGGCAAGCGGGTGCCGTTTGACCGCGACAAGCTGGCACGCTCGTTTGAAACCGCGTTACGTAAGCGCGATTGCGATCCCGAACGCGTCGAGCAAATGGTCAACGGGATTGTCCGGCAGCTCGAAAGCATGGGGGAAAGCGAAGTCGAAAGCCGTCAGATTGGCGAATTGGTTATGGAAGGCCTTAAATCGCTAGATAGTGTCGCTTATGTACGGTTTGCGTCCGTATACCGGAATTTCCGGGAAGCCCGGGATTTCGAAACGCTCATCGGCGAATTGAACGATGATATGCCGGACATGGCGAGCGATGAGCCGGCAGAAAAATAGGTATGCGTGTTCGTGGTTGGGGCGATCGCGCGCTGCAATCTGGAATCGTGAGAGGCAGCAGTTCTGCTGGCGCAATGTGCGCCTCGATCACGCACGCAATTCGATACGATTACTCTCTTGACTAAGACCTGGGGTTGATGAGCTCGAACGACGATAAAAATACGGCTGAATGCATCGGGGCAGGCGACCTGCGTTTCATGCAGGCTGCCATCCGTTTTGGCCGCCGGGACCTGGGCACCACCGCGCCCAACCCCTCGGTTGGTGCGCTGGTTGTGCTTGACGGCGTTGTGGTTGGCCGTGGCCTGACCTGCCCTGGCGGGCGTCCCCATGCGGAGACTGAAGCGCTGCGCGATGCGGGGGAGTTGGCGCGCGGTGCGACGATGTATGTCAGTCTTGAGCCGTGCAGCCATACCGGCCTGACGCCGCCGTGTGCGCAGGCAATCATCGATGCAGGTATCAGCCGGGTCGTGACAGGGGCCGGGGATCCCGATCCGCGAGTGGCCGGCCGCGGTCACGCGATGATGCGTGCCGCCGGTATCGACGTCGTTACCGGCGTTGGCGGCGATGAAGCGCGTCAGGCGAACCTCGGACATATCACGCGCGTCAGTTCGGGCAGGCCATTTGTTACATTGAAACTGGCTGAAACCGCCGATGGTTTTGCCGCCGGGGATATCCACGATGCGCGGTTGATGATCACCGGTCAAGCCGCGAAAAACAAGGTGCAGATCATGCGGGCGTCTCACGACGCTATCATGATCGGCGCCGGGACGGCGCGGGCTGACGATCCGTTGTTGACCGTACGGGTTCCGGGACTTGAAGGACGTAACCCGCTTCGGATTGTCCTGGATGGCAATCTGTCGCTGCCGCCGACATCACGGCTTGTCGCGACCTGCAGCAAGCTACCGCTGCTGGTTTTCTGCACGGAGCAGGCAAGCGGCGAGGCGCGAAAGGTGCTTGAAGACGCTGGCGCTGAAGTGGTTTCGGTCACCGCTACGGCCGCCGGACAACCCGATATTCCGGTGGTCTTGAAGGCGCTGGCGGACCGTGGCGTGACACGGCTTTTCAGCGAGGGCGGACCGGGTGTCGGTAGCGAACTCATCCGAACCGGTCTTGCTGATGAAGTGGTCCTGTTCACGAGCCCGCGGCCGATCAACCGGCAGGGCGTTGCCGTGTTGTCCAGCAAGGCGAGGGAACGCCTGGAAGCGCCGGGCGGCTATACATTGGTATCTGACGGCTTTTCCGGAGCGGACAGAATGAGAATCTGGCGGAGGCAGGGCTGATGTTTACAGGGCTTGTGTCAGATGTCGGCGAAATTATCGCGCGCGAGGATCGCGGCCAGCTGATCCGTTTCCGGATTGCATGTTCGTACGGCGTTGAGTCGATCGCGCTCGGCGCTTCAATTGCCTGCTCAGGACCTTGCCTGACGGCGGTGGCGATGGGTGCCGATGGCGAACGGACGTGGTTCGATGTGGACGTCGCCGCCGAGACGCTGGCGCGAACAACCGCCGGGCAATGGCAGGTGGGCACGCAAATCAACCTGGAACGGTCCTTGAAAATTGGCGATGAACTCGGCGGCCATATCGTTACCGGCCATGTTGATGGCATTGCTGAAATCATCGCCCGGGAAGCGTTTGACGGGATGGTGCGGTTTGAATTTCGCGCGCCGCGAAACGTCAAGCAATTCATCGCCGAAAAAGGTTCCGTATCCCTTGATGGCACATCCTTGACGGTCAATTCGGTCGCTGACGATGTGTTTTCCTGCCTGCTGATCCCTCATACGCTCGAAGTTACGACCTGGGGCCAGCGGAAAATGGGCGACCCGGTCAATCTGGAAGTTGACCTGATGGCGCGCTACGCGGCCCGCCTGACCGAGGCGAATCCGGGCTGAAGGGAAACGGCGTTTCCCCGCGCCGGGAAAAGCGTTATAGAATCGGGGTTTAATGCGCTTTCCACAAGCGGGCCTGATCCGGCCGCCGGAAGGCGTTCGACAGGATGACCGGGATTTCCGCATCCCGCAGGGGTGAGTACAATGGCTGAGCCGCAACGCGCCAGTGCAATGAAGTTGCCGCAGCTTGAAGGCGCGCGCTTCCTAGTGATCGAGGCACGCTATTATGATGCCATTGGCGATTTGCTGCTGCGTGGCGCACGCCAGGCGATTGAAGCGCAAGGCGGAGTGATCGACATTGTCAATGTGCCGGGAGCGCTGGAAATTCCCCCGGCGGTTCGGATGATCGCGGCCAATGGCGTTTACGCCGGCGCGATCGCACTCGGGTGCGTTATTCGCGGCGAGACCTATCACTTTGACATCGTCGCCAACGAGAGCTCTCGCGGGTTGATGGACATCGGGATCGTCCAGCAATTCCCGGTCGGCAACGGAATATTGACGGTCGAAAACGAGGAGCAGGCAATCGTGCGCGCCGATCCCGAACAGGGCGACAAGGGTGGCGATGCAGCGCGCGCCGCGATGGTGCTTTACGACCTCAAGCGCCGGATGGGACGATCTTGATGAGCCGGCGCGAAAAGGCCGCGGCCCGTCTTGCAGCCGTACAGGCGTTGTATCAGATGGATGTTGCGTCGAAAGGGCTGAACGAAATTTTTGCCGAGTTCGAAAGTTTCTGGATGGGGCAGAACGTCGAAGGCGACCAGTACGAAAAAGGCGATGCGGCCCTGTTCCGGGACATCGTTCAAGGCGTTGTCGACGATCAGCGGGCCATCGACCGGATTACGGATGCCGCGCTTTCGGAAAAATGGCCGCTGAAACGGATCGAGGCGGTCATGCGCGCGGTTCTGCGTGCCGGGACATATGAGTTGCGGAGCAGGACGGAAATTCCCGCGCGGGTGGTCATAACCGAATACGTCGATGTCGCGGCAGCCTTCCTCGCCAGCGACGAAACCGGCATGATAAATGCGGTGCTTGATCATTTGGCGCGGGATCTGCGGGCTGCCGAATTTTCCGCGAGCGCATAGTTCGGGCCGCGCGATAACCGGAGGTGGGCGCCATGAACGACCGGTCCCGCGAGGCAGCATCAGGCGCCGGTGCGAAAGATGTGCAACAGGCGCCCGGTGATAGCGGCGAGGATCGTTTCATCGCCGATTATTTTGCGCCGATTGCGGGCCCCGGCAGCCTTGGATTGCGCGACGACGCGGCCCTGGTGGACGTTCCGGAGAACATGCAGCTCGTTGCAACTGTCGATACGCTTGTTGCAGGCGTGCATTTTTTTGATGGCGATCCGGCCGGTGCGATCGCCCGCAAGGCGCTCAGGGTCAACCTTTCGGACCTGGCGGCAAAGGGGGCCGATCCTGCGGGCTTTCTGTTATCGTTCGCCATGCCGGCGGATGAAAACGCGGCGTCCAGATCGCCGGTCTGGCTAGGCGCCTTTGCGCAGGCGCTGGGCGATGATGCACGTAATTACAATTGCCCGTTACTGGGCGGTGACACCGTCTCGACGCCGGGGCCGTTGTGTCTGTCGGTGACGGCATTCGGTTTGGCGCCCAAAGGCGCGATGGCGCTTCGAAGCGGAGCTGAAACCGGCGACCGCATCTATGTAAGCGGCACAATCGGCGATGCCGCCATCGGGCTGCAGGTGTTGTTGCAATCGCAAGAGAAATGGGTTGCCGATCTGGGGGATGTCCACGCTGAATTTCTGGTGCAACGCTATCGCGAACCACAGCCGCGCAACGCGCTCGCAACCGCCGTGCGCAAATGGGCCAACGGATCGATGGATGTATCGGACGGGCTGGCCGGCGATCTTGCCAAGATGATGCGGGTATCGGGCGCGTCCGCCCGGGTTCAACTGGCCGATGCGCCGCTGTCGGAAGCGGCGAGGGCGGCCATTGCACTCAATCCCGCATTGCTCGATACGGCACTGACAGGCGGCGATGATTACGAAATCGCGTGCACAATTGCGCCCACCGACACTGGTGCATTCGAGGCAGCGGCGCGGGATGCGGGCATCGCTGTCACCTGCATTGGCGATGTGACGGCGCATGCGCAGGACGATGTCGTGTTCCTGGATCAGGACGAACGTCCACGCGTGTTCGCGCGTGGTTCGTGGACGCACATCTGAGCGACTATTCTTCCAGCTCGATATCGTATCCCGCCCCCGAGCGCACGACGCGGAAGAAGCCGGGGAATTCGAGATGTGCGCCCAGCGTGCTCAGCCCGTCCGATACGCACATGTCGAGAATGCGGGCGCGTGACTTTGCCGCCATCTCGCCGTCGAGATCATACATCACCGTTACATCGGGACGGGCCATCTGCACTTTCTGCAGATGGATAATATCGCCCCACATCATCGCGGTTTCCTTGCCGGAGCTGACGATCCATGCGGAGTGACCCGGCGTGTGGCCCGGGCAGCACAATATGTTTACCCCGGCGACGCCTTCGCCATCCTTGACGGTGCGGAACTGATCCTTTGCACGATACGGACGCAGGTTGCGTTCGGCATGTGTGATGTTGCCGTCAAGTCTCGGGTTGCCGGTGAGATCGCGATCCAGCCAGAAATTGGCTTCCTTCTCGTGGACGAAAACTTCCGCGTTCGGAAAATTCATCTTGCCGTCAGCATCGATCAGACCGTGCATGTGATCGGGATGCAGATGGGTGAGGAAGATATATTCGATCTTTACCGGATCAATGCCGCCCTTTTTCAGGTTTTCGACCAGCAGGCCAAGGGACGGATACATGCGCTCGGCAGCGCCTGTGTCGATCAGCGCCAGCTTGCCGCCGATGTCGAGAACAAACTCGTTGACGTGCATCCAGAGCGTGTCTTCCCGGCTGAGGCCGGTCATTTTCTCGACTTCCTCGACCTCGATGCCGCGGGCGCAGGTGACGTTGGATGGCAATATGCCATCGGAAAAAGCGGTTACCTTGATGTCGCCGATCATGCGGCTGATCTTGGCCGTGGTGGCCGGTGAATCCTGCGCCATGTCTCTCCCCGGACTGTTCGTTTGCTGCAATTTTTGCCAAACTACATCTTGCCGGTACGCTGTGGCAAACGAATGTTTCAACAATCAGGGGAGTGAATGGTGAGCGACGACAGGGATTATCATGAAAAGGTGTCTCGGCTGGAGCCGCTTTCCAGGCCGTTGTCGCCGCAGGTCGAGGCGCTGTTCGAGGAGTTGAAGTCGCGTGGAAGTTCGATCCTCAACCTGCATCTGGTGAGTGCCCAAGCACCTGATCTGGCTGCGGCCAGACGACCGCTGATCGCAGGCCTGCGCAGCGATTGCAAAGTGCCGCGATTGTACCGTGAATTGGCGATCACCCGCGCGGCGCAAATGGTCGGTTGTGAATATGAAGTTCATCACCACACGCCGTTTCTGGTTCAATGTGGTTTGAGCGAAGAAGCTGTCGGCAAGGTTGAGGATTGGCAGAACAACCGCGCCAGCTTCGATACAAGGCAATTGGCCGTGCTGGCCTATGTGGAGGAAATGTGCGGCAACAAGGGCAATGTCAGCGATGCGGTGTTTGATGAACTCGCGGCCCATTTCGAACCGGGTGAGATTTACGAACTGACGATTGCCGCAACGACCTATTATGCCGGCGGGATGGAGAAAAATGCGCTCGGCCTGATCATGGACCCGGATGATCGCAAGCCCGCTCCGGGAAAGTTTTGATGCTCTGAGGCTGAACGGTGGGCGGCAAACTAATTTTCGTACAATGCAGCGAAGGCGCGGCTTGCCGCCGCCGGGTCGTCCGCGCCGACAATTGCCGAAACAACCGCCAGCCCGTCCGCGCCGGCAGCAACGAGGGGCGCTGAATTGTCCGGTTTCAGGCCGCCGATCGCCATGACCGGCTTTGTCGTCAGCTTGCGCAGCTCGGCGAATCCCTCCGGCCCGAGCGGCGCCCTGCCGGTGTTTGCCTTTGTCGTTTGCGCATAGGCAGGTCCGATGCCGAGATAGTCCGCCTGTGCCGCATCGTCGGCGAGTATGTACTCGCGCTTGCCGGCGGACAGGCCGACAATCTTTCCAGGTCCGATCATTTGCCGGACGATGGATACAGGCATATCCGTCTGACCGACATGGACGCCGTCGGCGTCAACCGCGACCGCGATGTCCACCCTGTCGTTGATGAGTAGCGGCACGTTGTGCGGTTGCAAAACGGCTTTCACCGCGCGTGCGGTTTCCAGGAATTCCCGAGTGCCGGCGTCCTTTTCGCGCAATTGCACGATTGTTGCGCCGCCCTGAACGGCTGCGGCAACGACATCGGTTATTGCCCGCCCGCGCGACAGGGAACGATCGGTGACGAGGCACAGCCGCCAGATTTTCGGATCAAAACTCATGGAGTGTCTTCCTTTGCGGCAAGGTCACGCTGCTGCGCGCGAACGCTTTCCAGCGCATTGACCCAGTGCTGCGCCATATTGGCGGCCTTCTGCGTCACCAGTTGCGCCAGCGGTTCCGGCATGGTCGCGTCCGCGGCCTGCTTCCATATATCGAGCCAGCGGACGAAATGCTCCTCGGTCAGGTCGAGCTTGACATGCGGGGGCAGGGGCATGCCGCCATAGCGTTCCGTGCCGAGAACGACCCGGGACCAGAAATCGACCATGGTTTGCATGTGGGCCGGGAAATCATGAACGGCGCCGGTAAAGATCGGGCCAATCAGGGCGTCCTCGCGGACAATCTCGTAGAACCGGGCAACGCCGTCTTCGAGGCCCTTCTCGATGATGATTCGCGCGCGCTTTTCTTCCTCCGGGGTGACCCCGTGGGCTTCGGCGGCTTGCGCGATTTTCTCGTCTTCGTTCATTGCAGGTCCCGGGTTGGCCTTGCCATAGCCGGATTTCCGCATTGATTGCAAATGGGTCCTGCAAGGCCGGGTATTGTTGGCAGGTGCGCCGGGATTGGCAATTGCCGGTTCCGGTCAAACCGGCTAGGCAGGGCGCGATTCAAGGGAAGCCGTTCGTGATGACCAGTGCTGCCGTATCCGGAGTGGAGGAAATCGATCAGGCGACCGCGCTTGCCAATATCTGGCGGCTGTCGGCGGCGCAGGCGCTGGCGGGCGCGAACGCCACCGTGATCATGACGACAGGGGCTGTGGTTGGCTCTATCCTCGCGCCCTCGCTTGCCTGGGCAACGGTTCCGGTTTCGACGCTGGTGGTCGGTACCGCGCTCGGCACGCTCCCTGCCGGTTACATCGCGCGGCATTACGGCCGCAAGACCGTGTTCATGCTCGGTACCGGTACAGGGTTCCTGACGGGTCTTCTTGCCGCGTTCGCCATTGTCATCGGTTCTTTCGCGCTGTTCTGTACTGCTACCCTGCTGGCCGGCCTGTATCAATCGGTCGCCCATTCCTTCCGGTTTGCCGCGACCGATGGCGTGACGCCGGCCATGCGGCCGAAGGCGATCTCCTGGGTGATGGCGGGCGGCATTTTTTCCGGCGTTATAGGACCGCAACTGGTCAGCCTGACCATGAACTGGTGGCTGCCTTATCTGTATGCAGCGAGTTTCGTGGCGCAGGCGTTTGTTGCGCTGATCTGCATGGCGGTGCTGGCCGGTACAAACCTGCCAAAGCCGGAGGAAGAAGATCTGAGGGCCGGGCGTCCGTTGATGGAGATCGCCCGCAAGAAGAAATTCATCGTCGCGGCCCTGTGTGGGATGATTTCCTATTCGCTCATGAACCTGGTGATGACATCTGCGCCGCTGGCAATGAAATTGTGCGGTCTGCCGCAAACGTCCGCCAACAACGGCATCACCTGGCATGTAATTGGCATGTTTGCTCCGAGCTTTTTCACCGGCCATCTTATCTCACGGTTTGGGGCGGGCCGGGTTGTGGCCGCCGGATTGATGATCCTTGCCGCGGCCGCGGTCGTCGGCCTGATGGGGATTACCGTCTGGCATTTCTGGATCGGCCTGGCGTTGCTCGGCATCGGCTGGAATTTCGGTTTTGTCGGCGCCTCCGAAATGGTTGTCGATGCGCACCGGCCCGAGGAACGCAACAAGGTGCAGGCTTTCAACGATTTTCTCGTGTTCGGGATGATGGCGATTACGTCGTTTTCTTCGGGCCAGATTTTGGCCTATTCCGGTTGGGATCTCGTCAACTGGATCGCCTTTCCGATGATATTCGTCGCTCTTGTGGCGCTGGTATTCGGAGGGCAATTGCGGCGGCAAAAGCTGGCCTGATGAAGCTGGTTGCCTTGAATGAAGACAGGGGCTCCAGTGATAGGCTGTCGCTTATTGCAGAGCCAGTGAGCAGATCCAGGGGAAGTTCGCACTGTGAAACATTACCAAACCGGCTTGTTGCATCACCAGCGCGAAAAAACATTCCACGGTTTCACGATAATCGCGCCGATGCGCCACGAAGCGGCTTACATCGTGAACATGGATGGCAAGGTTGTTCACCAGTGGGATTTGCCCGGGCCGCTGGGTTCCAAGGCGTATCTTCTTCCGTATGGCAACATGCTCTGTTCCGTTGTCACCGCCGAGGGCATCCCGATCCCGGGTGCAAAAGGTGGGCGGATACTGGAACTGGACTGGGCCGGCAATATTGTCTGGGAACACACAGATCACAGCCAGCACCACGATATCGTCAGGCTGGACAATGGCAATACGATCTACCTGTCGCGCGAAGTTTTGAGCGACGATGATGCCGCCAGGGTCACCGGCGGACTTCCCGGAACCGAAATCAAGGGCAAGATATTCGGTGATGTCGTGCGCGAAGTTAACGCGGGTGGGGAGATTGTCTGGGAATGGTATTTCAAGGATGCGGATTTTGAACGGTTTCCGTTGGCAGCCGATTGCCACCGGGGGGAATGGGCGCACGCCAATTCACTGACGGTTACCCTGGACGGCAACGTGCTGGTCAGCTTCCGGCATCTCGATACGATTATGATAGTCGAGCGCGAAACCGGGAAGATCATATGGCACAAGCGCGATCAAACCTGGGGGCATCAACACAATGCCGAGGTATTGCCGAATGGAAATATTACCCTGTTCGCGAACGGCATGAACAACCTCTACCAGCCATTGCATTCGCGCGCCCTGGAGCTTGATCCGAAAACCGATTCAATTGTCTGGCAATATATCGACCCGCAAAGATGGACTTTCTTCAGTCCTGTCATGGGTGGCGTGCAACGGTTGGAAAACGGAAACACCCTGATATGCGAAGCGCTCACAGGGCGAGTGTTCGAGGTGGATAGCAATAGTGAAATCGTCTGGGATTACGTCGCTCCGATGTATCACCCCAATCCGGTTGTACACGGCCCAAGCAACGTACTGTTCAGGGCATATCGCTATGCGGCCGATTCAGCGGAAATTGCCAATCGCGTGTGAAGGCAATGCTTCGCGGACTTAACCGCGAGGGGCTATTACGAAGCGTTCCGTTTGTCCAGCCAGGCGTCCACCAATTTTTCTACAGATTGCGGGATAGGATGACGGCGTTTATGGCGCCACCATTCAATGTTTCCCGGTGAGTGAAAAAACCATTCCAGCCGTCGATCGGCCGTGTTTGTCGCAGCTGAGCCAAGCACGGAGTTGTCGCGATAAACAAAAAGCAAGGCGGCACTCAGCATATATTCGTTTGCCCATGCTGAGTAGGTTAACTTTTCGGTTTCGTTAAGTGAGTGAAAGCTCTGACCTCCCTTCGCAAGGACAGCGGCCACCTGTTCATCCATTGGTCTTGCAAAGCTGTTCGCAAGCCTGTCAAGGTAACTTTCATAACGGGTATTTTGAATGGCTTTCGTATTTTGCCTAATCTGCAGTGCAAGGAATACTAACGTCACAATAATTCCGGCGGCCGCCAGCAGGTCCGCGATGTCTGCGATAGTCGATAGGGTCATCATGAGCTCCGGCTGTTAGTCAATGCAACCTTCCCGGGGTGCGCTGAACTGTGTGGCCGCAACAACCCAAAAGCTGGCGTAGCGACTGAGCGTTGCAGCGGTAAGACCTCACTACCCAAATTGGCGTGGATTGACCCGCGCTGCTATCCCCATACTTCTCGCGCAACGTCCGCAACCAGTTTGAGTTTTGCTTTTTCATCTTCGATTGTCAGCGGGTTTCCGCCAACGCTTGATGCAAATCCGCATTGCGGCGATATCCCGAGCCGTTCGTTGTCCATGAATTGCGCGGCTTCGCCGATGCGGGCTTTCAGCAGATCCTTGTCCTCCAGCTGCGGAGACTTGCTGGTGACAATACCGATCACGCAGCATTTGTCATCGGGCATATGGCGTAAGGGTTCGAAGCCGCCCGCCCGTTCGCTATCATATTCGAGGAAGAATACATCCGCCTTCGTGCCAGGGAAAAACTTTGCCCCGACGGCTTCATAGCCGCCTGAGGCCATCCAATGGCCCTTGTAATTGCCGCGGCATACGTGAACACCGACCTGCATCGTGTCAGGAGCAGCAGAAGCGATTTCGTTGATGCCCCAGATGTATTTTTCCAGCATGGCGTCCGGATCGAGCCCGAGGTTGCGCGCCTGATCGCGCATGTTTGGATCGCACAGGACGGCTGCGGCGACCTCATCCAGTTGCAGGAATGTCAGGCCCATCGCCGCCAAGTCGCGTACCTCGTCGCAATAAATGCCGATGAGGTCGGACCAGAAATCGTCCATGTTCGGATAAACCTCGCGGTCGACGCTTTCATCGCCGCGGAAAAAATGCACCAGGCTCGGGGCGGGGATGGTGATTTTCGGACGCCCAGAAGTGTGGTCTTTGAGAAATTCGAATTCGTGGGTGGTGATGCCGCGCCTGCGGCGCAATTTTCCCTCGATCCAGGCGGTCTGGTAGTCGACGACTTTGCCGGCATCGTCGGTGAAGGAAAACAAGGCCGGTTTGACGCCAACGCCCTCCACGCCCTGAATGAAGCCGTCGAACCAGGATGCCCGGCGGAATTCGCCATCGGTGATGGACTTGAGGCCGGCTTCCTCTTGCAGGGCGATGGCTTCCAGCACGCATTCGTCAGTGATGCGTTTGAACTCCGCTGCTTCCATTCTTTTTCCAAAGAAGGCGCGGGCGGCGTCTTTCAGTTTTTGCGGCCTTAGCAGTGAGCCGACGTGATCGGCGTGTACGAATTGTGCCTGATTAATACTCATGGATCATCCTGTTGGCGTGGCGGCGGGTTCGATTTGCGTCCGCATGAAATTGCGTTGGATGCGGACAGACTTTATCGCGGCGCTATTGCTCGTTGCGGCGATCGATGAAGCGGGCGGCCTTCAAGGTTTGCTCAAATTCGCGGCCGAGTGTTCCTGTTTCAAGGAAGTTTATGTCAGCGTTGATTTCGAAGGTCTTCGCGATATCGGCATGGATGCTGGATTCGAGATCGTTCTTGTCTGTGCCCGGCCTGGGTTCGACAAACATTTTCAAAACATCGAGGCCAGCGTCGGTTGCGTGGACTTCCGCCTTAAAGTCCGTGACACGCTCGTTGTAGAACATCAGGTCTTCAAGTTCGTTGTGGTTGATATTGACGCCGCGCACCTTGAAAAATCCGACCGTGCGCCCTGCATGGCGCAGAATTGGGTAAATCGACAGCGGGGAATCGCTTTCTTCTTGTTCTTCGATGGTAACGATGTCACCGGAGCACCAGCGTAAAAACGGCGTTATCTCGTTGATGACCAGTGGTGTCACTACCAGCGAACCGGGTGTTCCGGCTGGAACAGGTTGTCCGGTCACTTCGTCGACGACTTCGCAATAGAACAGGTCAGCCCAGACATAGAGGCCTTCGCGCCGTTGTCCCTCTCCTGCAACGAACGCGCCCTCTGTCATGCCGAACAGGTCATAGACTTCCGCACCCCAGGAGCGCTCGAGTTTCTGGCGCTTGGCTGCCGACAGCGGTTCGGCGGCGACGATGATCTTGTTCACGGTTCCTTTCGACAGGTCTATGCCGCGCGCCTCGGCGAGATTGGCCAGGTGGATGCCGTAGCTGCCCATGCCGGCCCACACGGTCGGTTTCAGTTCCTGGATCAGGTCGATCTGGATATTGGACGGCGTGTTGTTGCCGGCGCCGGCCCAAACCGTGCCGAGCCCGGCGTCCTCGGCAGTGCGGGTGAACAGGCTTGCAACCGGGTGGATGCCGAGCGGGAACGAGCAATGCAGCATGTCGTTTTCATCGGCGCCGATCAGCGGCCAGGTGCGTGAAAAAGAGCCAAGCGCCTCGCGCATATCCTGACCCGAGCGCGGATAGAAAAGCGGTCTTCCCGTGGCTCCGCCGGATCGCCAGTATTCGACGATTTTCGAGCGCGGCGCCACGCAGAACTCATCATAGAAGCGGTCCGAGGGAATCTCGCGCAATTCTTCCTTGGTCAGCAGCGGGATTGAATTCCAGACCTCCGGTTCGTCGAGGCGGTCGAGATCAATATTCCTGAGGCGAGGCGCATGGACAGGCGATTTCAGCGCAGATTCAACAGCTTTGCGCTTGAGGCGGCTTTGCAGCGCGGCCAGTTTCTGGCGCGATTTTGGCATCTGCCACATTCCAGGGCTCCTCCTGCTCATATCGTGCGGTCTTGAATCGGGGGCAGTGAACGCGAGCGCTACCCGGGGGTCAAGGGGCCCTCGTTCCGCTCGGCTACGGCCCACCGCGAGGGAATATTGTTTGGGTCCGGCGGAAAACCAGCCGCAAACATTCGGTCTGAAACCAAAAATTCGCAGGAATCGCGCCGTTCCATCGAAAAAAACCGTGTTGTTTGTACTTAATTAGCCCTCGGGATTATTGCGGCGCTGCAATGTTTCTGGCATAGGGCTCGCGACACTCTGGCCCGGAACCTCCCATTTTCCGGGTTGTGCGCAACGAAGAGCGCTTTGGCTCCTCAAATTTCTAACAGGAAGGGCATGGCTCGATGAGTAATGCTATTTGGCTCATTATTGCTTGTGGCTTGCTTTCCGTCTTGTACGGGGCGGTTACAATTTCGTCGCTGATGAAGGCGGATGCCGGATCTCAGCGGATGCAGGAAATCGCCGGAGCGGTCGCCGAAGGCGCTCGCGCCTACCTCAACCGCCAATATCTGACCATAACCGTGGTCGGTGTGATCATTTTCGTGATCGTCACCTGGCTGCTCGGCTTCAAGGTCGGCATCGGCTTTATCATCGGCGCGGTATTGTCCGGCGCTGCCGGCTATATCGGCATGCATGTGTCGGTTCGCGCCAACGTTCGTACCGCCCAGGCAGCTTCCCAATCACTGTCTGCAGGTCTCGACATCGCATTCAAATCGGGAGCAGTTACCGGCATGCTGGTCGCCGGCCTGGCCCTGCTGGGCGTGGCGGTCTATTTCTGGGCCTTGACCGGTCCGATGGGGCTGAAGCCCAATGATCGCGTGGTTATCGATGCCCTGGTGGCTCTCGGATTCGGCGCCTCGCTGATTTCGATTTTTGCCCGTCTTGGCGGCGGTATCTTCACCAAGGGCGCTGACGTCGGTGCCGACCTCGTCGGCAAGGTGGAAGCCGGTATCCCGGAGGACGATCCGCGGAACCCGGCAACGATCGCCGATAACGTAGGCGACAATGTCGGCGACTGCGCCGGCATGGCGGCCGACCTGTTCGAAACCTATGCGGTGACGGTGGTCGCCACCATGGTGCTTGGCGCCATTTTCTTTGCCGGGACCAGTGCCCTTGGCATGTCGATGCTGTATCCGCTGGCGATCTGCGCGGCCTGCCTGGTGACCTCGATCATCGGTACTTTTGCCGTCAAGCTGGGTTCCAACAATTCGATCATGGGCGCGCTGTACAAGGGGCTGGTCCTGACCGGCGTTCTGTCGATTGCCGGTCTTGGCATCGCCACCCAGTTCATCACGGGATGGGGCGAATTCGGCAAGGTTGCAGGCCAGTCGATTACCGGTTCGAACCTGTTCTTTTGTGGCCTGATCGGTCTGGTTGTTACCGGGCTGATCGTCTGGATCACGGAGTTCTACACGGCTACCGGCAAGCGTCCGGTCGTGTCCATCGCCCAGGCCTCGGTTACCGGTCACGGCACCAACGTCATTCAGGGTCTGGCGGTTTCGCTTGAAGCGACGGCGCTTCCGGCCATCGTGATCGTCGGCGGCATTATCGCGACCTTCCAGCTCGCCGGTCTCTACGGAACGGCGATTGCAGTGACAACCATGCTCGGCCTGGCCGGCATGATCGTTGCGCTCGACGCCTTCGGTCCTGTAACCGACAACGCCGGTGGCATCGCCGAAATGTCGGGCATGCCGGACGAGGTCCGCAAGTCGACCGATGCCCTGGACGCCGTTGGCAACACGACCAAGGCCGTTACCAAGGGCTACGCAATTGGATCGGCGGGACTGGGCGCGCTGGTGCTGTTTGCCGCCTATACCAACGATCTGCAGGTCTTCATTAAGGAGGGACGCCCGTTCTTCAAGGATGTCGGCCAGATCACCTTCAGCCTGTCCGATCCCTATGTCGTGGCCGGCCTGATCTTTGGTGGCCTGATCCCATACCTGTTCGGCGGGATCGCCATGACGGCCGTCGGCCGTGCGGGCGGGGCAGTTGTTGAGGAAGTGCGTCGCCAGTTCCGCGAGATGCCCGGGATCATGGAAGGGACCCAGCGTCCGGATTATGGCCGCGCCGTCGACCTGCTAACCCGGGCTGCGATCAAGGAAATGATCATTCCTTCGTTGCTTCCGGTACTGGCTCCGCTGGTGGCATTCTACGGCGTGTGGTTCGTGTCGGGCTCGAAAGCCTCCGGCTTTGCGGCGTTGGGGGCAACCTTGCTCGGTGTTATCGTCAACGGCCTGTTTGTCGCTATTTCCATGACCGCCGGTGGCGGCGCGTGGGACAACGCCAAGAAGAGCTTCGAAGACGGCTTTGTCGACAAGGACGGCGTGAAGCACGAAAAGGGCGGCGAGGCGCATAAGGCGTCGGTCACCGGTGATACTGTCGGCGACCCCTACAAGGACACCGCCGGTCCGGCCGTTAACCCGGCGATCAAGATCACCAACATCGTGGCCCTGCTGCTGCTGGCGGTTCTTGCGCACCTGGGTACTTGATTGCCGCTACAGGGACTAAGCAAAGGCGCGGCTTTCAGGCCGCGCCTTTTGTATTTGGCTTGCCGCTGCGT
>CAZTMN010000044.1:0-30529 GCA_964615275.1 uncultured Beijerinckia sp.
ATCCCGGCTATACCGCGTTGCATGTCTGCGGGAGCCTGACTTTGCAGGGCGAACTGGAGATAAACAGCCCGGCGGTATCGGACCTTGTCGTCGTAGTCGAGAACGGCGGATTGATTGTCGCAACCGGAGCGAATATAAACGCGGCGCAGACGACGTTTGTTCTTGCCGGCAGCGTCGCGCATCCGGTAATCGAATTTGCGGGCACAGACAGCGAACAATCGGCCTTCTCCGTGTCAGCGTCCACGAATGCAGCTAATCCCTGGCGCGGAATTGCCGTTTATCAGGCGTCGTCCGGAAGTATGGTCGCGAATGCGACCTGGCGGTCCGGAGCAACCCTTATTGCAGACGGTGTCGTTTATCTTCCGCTCACGGTGCTGGCCATCAAGGGCGTGATCCGATCTGGCGCAACTGGCTGCACCCGGGTTCAGGCGGCGCAGATCGTACTTTCCGGCAGTGCGATACTTGGCCAATCGGCGGCGTCCTGTTCGGCACTCGGCGTCACTCAATATACATCGCCGGCGACCACGACGGTTTATTCTCACCTGGTGAAGTAGAACGCGTTGAAAAGCAACGCGCGTTCCGTGCTGCTTGCAGACTGCGCCCCGCGGGCAAGCCGTCTCCGGAATTCCTCATAGAGGGACCCGCAAGAGCCGGCATCCATGCTGCATTCATGCCGGGTAGGCATCATTTGTAGCCAAGCTAAACGAATACCTAATTTTGATGCAATTTGCTCTTGTCGACTAGTACCCGGTCAATCCTTGCAGGAAAAACACCTTAATTTCCATTGGAATGAGCGAAAGTCCGCAAGCCGGCTCAAACGGGTACACACTGCCGATACCCAAAATTATCATCTGATTTTATCCAAGATATACCAAGGCATTTTGCCATTCATTTGGTGTCCTGGCGGATTTACACACGCGTAACCATTCAAATTAACTCTCCTGCGGAAAGTGTGAAGTAGTATTCACAGATACCAAATGCAATTTTACAGGATTTTATTATGAGCAAGTTTGTCACGTGGGGTAAACTCACAATCGCGTCGATTTCCCGCGATGCCCGCGCAAACACCAGCGTTATTTTTTCCCTTTCCCTCGTTCCAATGCTCTTGATGGGCGGCGCGGCGATGGACCTTTCGCGGGCGATTGGGACCAAGACCGACCTTCAGGCCGTAACGGATTCCGCCATACTCGCGGCGGGCAGAAAGATGGCCTCCGCCTCGGGCGCGGAATTGAAGTCCATAGCCAAGGCCCACCTGACGGCCAAGAAGACCGAATCCGCATACATGATCAAAAGCGGTCCGACCGTCAGCAGCGACAAGAAGGAAATATGCGTCACAACCCAAACCTCGCTGCCAACCATGGTCATGAAGCTGGCCCAGATCGATCAGATCGATCTCATGGCGACATCCTGCGCGAAAGTCGGCGGCACGACATACGAAATCGCATTAGCCCTCGACAATACCGGTTCGATGGGAACGACCAAGCTTACGCAAATGAAGACGGCAGCGAAGAACCTTGTCGACCAATTGCTGCCTGCCGGCAGCAGCAAATTCTACTTCAAGATCAGCCTTGTTCCCTTCAGTTCGGCGGTCAAGGCCTTCGATCCCGAAAAGCTGGCGGAAGCCGGCAACACCAACCAGGCTACGCGGTTTGACGCCAACAAATGGATCGATATTGCCGGAGCATCGGCAATTCACTGGGAGAATTTCCCGATGGTTACAGGCGGATCCTTCAAACCGAAGAACCGCTTCGAGCTTCATGCTAACTTCAACACAACCTGGGCCTGTTGTTTTGAAGCCCGCGCTGGCGGCAACGCTCTGAAAGACACGCCGGTTGCGAGCAATGCCAACGACCCTGGCGCAACGACGACGCAGAAGAATACCTTGTACGTCCCCTACTTCGCGCCAGACGAGGGGGACAATGCTTCAAACAAGTGGAACAGCTACATCAGCGATTACGGCAACTCCATTTGCGAATCGAACGATGTCTACAAGACAAACGACAAGAAGTATTTCTTTGACGACGGCCAGTCGAAATTGTGCAAATACAAGCCGGGAGTTTCCGTTACCGTCGTAAAAGGCGCTTGCACAAACGAGAAGGTTTGCACCAATTCTTTCAGATACTCACCACCATACAGTGCTGGCGGGCTGATCAAATCCGCCAGCTTCGTATCGACGCCCGCGACAAGCCCGGCGGCCGCCTTTCCAAGCATTGCCGGCGACTACAGGTCCGTCTTCACGCTCGTCAAGAAGGGCGACGGCGGTATTCCCAAGAAGTACAAGGTCTGCAATAGCAAGCCCTGGAAGAAGAAGTGCAAGAACTACTGCGAGAACAACCCGAAGGCCCCGTGGTGTGACAATAAAGATGACGACGATGACAAGGGGGCAACCTGCAAAAACGTTACCACTTGCGAACCTGACACGACCAAGACCACGAAACTGACGATCAGCGCCAGCACCAATTTTGGCCCGAACAAGGGTTGCGAGACCCGGGCAGTCACCCAGCTTTCGACAAACGCCACGGAGTTGAAATCCGAGATCGACAAGATGAAGTCGCTGGGCACGACGAAACTCATCTCCGCTGTGATGTGGGCCTGGAAGACGATCTCGCCCAACAGTCCTTACGCGCAGTTCGAGCAGATCGAAGACTATACCAAGGAAAATCACCAAAAGGTGTTGGTACTGATGACCGACGGTGACAACACCTGGAGCGGCACCTGGAATAGCAACAAGAGCCAGTTCGGCCCGTTCGGATATTACTAGAACAAGCGCCTTGGCAACGCGCCCGATGCAAGTGGCGGCGCGATATCGACGATAACCAAGGACAACGTCCGCAAGTACATGGATGCCAAGACGCTGGAAGCCTGCACCAATGCGAAGGCGGCCGGGGTGAAAATATTCACAGTCGGCTTCAGCAGCGGCGGCAACGGCATCAGTTCGGCAGGCAAGGCCTTGCTCGAGGCCTGCGCAAGCGCACCATCGAACTATTATCTTGCAACCAACGCATCGCAGCTTAATGCCGCATTCGAGGATATCGGCAACAGCCTGGCAGGATTGCACCTGTCCCGGTGATGGGGCAAGCCAAACAGCACAAAGGGCCCGGCCATTCCGGGCCTTTTTTTCCGCAGCGAACTAAAAAATCAAATCTGCTCGACATCCACAATGCCGGGAATGGCCTTGATCGCCCCGGCAACCTGCGGCGAAATGCGAAACTTGCCCGGCAAGCGCATTTCAACTTCGCTTGCCTGATCTTCAAGCATCAGGATAAGCGAAACTTCCCCCTCGCCTTTCATCTTAAGGCGCTGGGTAACGGAGGTGAGCGGCTTTTCATCGCGCAGGAAAATGCGCAATCCCTGCTGCACGTTCCGGGCGGCGTGATCCAGTGGCTCCGCCGTCGCGATCCGGGCGCGGACGTCCTCGCCATCGACGCTCGCCTGCAGCGTGACGAGGACGATTTCGCCCTTTTCCAGGACGTCGCGATACTGGTTCAAGGTCTCCTGAAACATGATTGCTTCGTATTGGCCGGACGGGTCGGAGAGGGTTACGAAACCCATCTTGGAACCGCTACGGGTTCGCCTCTCGCTGCGGTCAAGAACGGTCGCCGCCAGACGCGCGGCGGATGCGCCCTGCTTTACGGAACGCGCGAAGTCGGCCCAGCGCTGGACCCGCAGTTTTTTCAACAGCGCGCCATAATCATCCAGCGGATGGCCTGACAGGAAAAACCCGACCGCATCGAACTCACGCTTCAGCCGCTCGGCCGAAAGCCAGCTTTCCGCTGCCGGCACCTGGATGTCCTGAGCGATTTCCTCGCCGAACAGGCCAGCCTGGCCTGCGTCCGATTCCGCTTGCGAGCGGTTGGCGACGGCGAGAATCCTTTCAACCGCGGCAAAGGCGCGCGCGCGGTCGGGTTCCAGTTCATCGAAGGCGCCCGCCGCAGCCAGGCTCTCCAGCACTTTCTTGTTGACTTCGCGTGGATTGAGCCGGGCGGCGATATCGCCCAGGCTCGAAAAAGGCCGCCCGCCACGCGATTCGACAAGCGCGCCCGCCTGACCTTCGCCGACGCCCTTGACCGCTGAAAGCGCATAGCGGATTGCCAGTGGCGCCTCACCCTCCGCCGGATTTTTCAGCGGGTGAACCTCGAAATCCGCGCCTGAGCGATTTAGCGAAGGTGGTTCAACGCGAACGCCGAGCCGCTGCGCCTCGTTGCGGAATTCAGCCAGCTTGTCAGTATTGGCCTTGTCGAGGGTCATGGAAGCAGCGATGAACTCGACCGGGTAGTTCGCCTTGAACCAGGCGGTCTGGTAGGCAATCAGGGCATAGGCGGCAGCGTGGCTCTTGTTAAATCCGTAGTCGGCGAATTTCGCCAAAAGATCGAATATTTCATTCGCCTTGGACTTGGTGATTCCCCCGTCCACGGCCCCGACAACGAAGCGGTCGCGCTGGGCGTCCATCTCGGCCTTGATCTTCTTACCCATGGCGCGGCGCAGAAGATCGGCTTCGCCAAGCGAGTAACCGGACAGGACCTGCGCAATCTGCATTACCTGTTCCTGGTAGATGATGACGCCGTGGGTCTCCTCCAGGATCGACTTGATCTTTGGGTGGATGTAATCGGCTTCCTGTTCGCCGTGCTTGACCGCGCAGTAGGTGGGTATGTTGGCCATGGGTCCGGGCCGGTAGAGCGCGACCAGCGCGATGATATCCTCAAGCCGGTCAGCCTTCATTTCCGCCAGCGCCTTGCGCATGCCGGCGCTTTCCAATTGGAACACGCCGATCGTTTCACCGCGGCCCATCATTTCGTAGGTCTTGGCGTCATCGAGCGGTATGGTGTCGATATCGATCTCAATGCCGCGCCCGGCGAGCAGCCTAACAGTGGTCGCCAGCGTCGTAAGGGTTTTCAGGCCAAGGAAATCGAACTTCACCAGGCCTGCAGGCTCCACCCATTTCATGTTGAACTGGGTCGCAGGCATATCGGATTTGGGGTCCCGGTACAGCGCCACAAGCTCGGTCAACGGCCTGTCGCCAATGACGACGCCAGCGGCATGGGTCGAGGCATTCGAATACAGGCCCTCAAGCTTCTGGGCGATTTCCAGTAGCCGGGCGACCTGTTCATCATCGCGCGCTGCTTCACTGAGCCTCGGCTCGCCCTCGATTGCCTGCTTCAGCGATACGGGCGCGGCGGGATTTTGCGGCACCAGCTTTGCCAGGCGATCAACCTGCCCCAGCGGCATTTCCAGCACCCGGCCGACATTGCGCAACACGCCCCGCGCGAGGAACGAACCGAAAGTGATAATCTGTGCAACCCGGTCGTAGCCGTATCGTTCGCGAACATAACGGATGACCTCGTCGCGCCGCTCCTGGCAAAAGTCGATATCGAAATCGGGCATCGACACGCGTTCGGGATTTAGGAAGCGTTCGAACAGCAAGCCAAACCGCAGCGGATCCAGATCGGTAATCGTCAAAGCCCATGCAACGACGGATCCGGCGCCGGAGCCGCGCCCCGGCCCGACAGGTATTCCCTGTTGCTTGGCCCATTTGATGAAATCGGCAACGATAAGAAAATACCCCGGAAATTTCATACTGGTGATGATACCGAGCTCGAATTCGAGCCGGGTTTCATATTCCTCCCCGTTTATGCCGGGCGCGCAACCATGGGCCGCAAGCCGCGCCTTCAGTCCCTCCTGCGCCTGACGCCGCAATTCCGCCACTTCGTCGACGGGAGAGCCGTCGGCAGCGGTAAAGCGCGGCAAAATCGGCGGATGGGTTTGCGGGCGGTAAGAGCATCGCAGCGCAATCTCAACGGTATTTTCGAGCGCCTCTGGAAGATCGGCGAACAATTCGCGCATTTCATCGCGAGTCTTGAACCTGTGTTCGCCGGTTACTTTCCGCCGGTCATCCTCGCCAACCAGGGTGCCGTCGGCAATGCAAAGCAGGGCGTCATGGGCCTCGTAGTCGGACAATGCTGCAAAATACGGCTCGTTGGTGGCGACCACGGGAATCCGGTTGCGGTAGGCGCAGTCGATCAGCAATTCCTCGATACGCGAACCGCGACCCTCGTGGCGCTGCAACTCGATATAGAGGCGATCAGCAAAAATGCCCTGCAGGGATTGCAGGCGGGCCTCTGCAATCTCGTTACGTCCGGCCGCATAGGCAAGATCGGCAGGACCGGACGGGCCACCGGTGAGCGCGATAATTCCACCAGCCCGCTCGCGCAACTGCTCGATCGTGACGTGGGGAAGATCGCCGCCGCCCGGCTCCAGCCAGGCGCAGGATGTCAGATGCATCAGATTGGCGTAGCCATCGCGATCGCTGGCTAGCAAAACCATGACCGCGCGCCCTGCCCTGGCATCATCGGCACGCGAGCCAAAGGCCGGCGCATCGCCAAAATCGACAGAGAGATGGACGCCGATAATCGGCTGGATGCCTTCCTTGGCCATCTTCTCGGAAAACTCCAGCGCCCCGAACAGGTTGTTGGTGTCAGTGATGGCAAGGGCCGGTTGTTCATCGGCTTTTGCAAATTCGATCAGTTTCGCGACGGTCAACGCGCCTTCCCGGAGGGAAAAGGACGTGTGCACGTGTAAATGGACAAATCCGACCGCCTTGGCGACGGAAGCGAAATCAATCTCCTCCGCTGCCGCGCCATGCATCCGTGCACCGGCGCTTTCACCGGCGCCATTTGCCCCAGAGGTCCCGCTCATCCTGTCGTCCATCGGCCCCGACTCACGCTGATCCAGGCGCAATCGTACAGGACCGGACCGGCAGGTCGAGAGCCAATGCGTACTTGCAGGGCCCCGTCCCCGCCTTCAACAGGCGGACAGGCAAATCGCCTGCCCGGCAGACAGGATAGCCGGACTATTCAGGAGATTCCCGCAGTCCGGGTAATCAGAGCGATGAACGTCAGGAGCGAACCCAAAGCGGCCAGTTCCAGCAGGCCGGAAAAAACTTCACGCAACATACGCAACTCCCTTGTACCTATTTTTTTCCTTATATGTTCTTTTTTTGTTCTCGTCAATGGGCATCGCATATATGGTACTGTCCGAACTAGGACACTTGGGGAGCGACACGCGGATTCCCCTCCCCTCCAGACCAACGCCCTGCCCCGACCTGCGACATCGGCTCGCTGGACGGCGCCAGTCCCGCTGCGTACCCTGTCCGATATCACCGGCGGTACCGGACGAGCCGGCCACAATTATGGAGGAAGCCATGGCATCGCGCGGCAAGATGTGCCTCGGCGCCTATTACAACCCAACCGGGCATCACGTCGCCTCGTGGCTGCATCCCGGGGCGCAGGCCGACGCCCACGTCAACATCGACCATTACCTGGAGATCGCAAGGACCGCCGAGCGGGCCAGGTTCCACCTGTTGTTCCTCGCCGACAGCAATACGGTACGGGACGCCGACATCGGCGCTCTCAGCCGGTCGACCCAGTTCGTTGCCTATTTCGAGCCGCTGACGCTGCTCTCGGCGATGGCGATGGTGACCGATCACATCGGCCTCATTGGCACCGCCTCGACCAGTTGGAACCAGCCGTTTCACATTGCCCGCAAGTTTGCATCGCTCGATCATATCAGCAAGGGCCGGGCGGGCTGGAACGCGGTAACATCGGTCGCCGACAAGGAGGCGCAGAACTTCGGACGCGACAAGGCCTATCCGCACGCAGACCGCTACGACCGCGCCCATGAAGTTATCGAAATCGTGGAAGCGCTTTGGGATTCATGGGAAGATGACGCCTTTGTTCGCGACAGGGAAAGCGGCATCTTTTTCGATCCCGACAAGATGCATGACCTCAATCACAAGTCGGAGCGCTACAAGGTGCGCGGCCCGCTCAACGTGCCGCGCTCGCCGCAGGGGTATCCGGTCGTCGTGCAAGCCGGCGCGTCGCCGGAGGGACGCGAACTCGCCGCGCATTACGCGGAAGCCATCTTCAGCCCGCACCTCAACTTTGAGTCCGCCAAGGCCTATTACGACGACACCAAGGGGCGGATGGCCAGTTACAACCGCTCGCCCGATCACCTGAAAATACTTCCCGGCATCAGCATATTCGTAAAGCCGACAGAGGCAGAGGCGCGCGAGGACTACGAATACATCCAGTCGCTCATTCACCCGATTGTCGGCCAGGAAATTTTGACCAGCATGCTCGGCGTCGACATGTCGCCTTACAACTATGAAGGGCCGTTCCCCGCGGACCTGCCCGCCTCGAAAGGCAGCCACGGCCATCGCGGTGAACTGGAAACGCTGGCGAAGGAGAAAGGCCTGACAATCCGCCAGCTCGCCGAACATGCCGCCGGCGCGCGCGGCAAGAACGTCCAGGTCGGCTCACCGACGCAGATCGCCGATTATCTCGAGCACTGGTTCGAGGGAGAAGCCTGCGACGGCTTCAACATCATGCCACCTTATATCCCGGGCGGGTTGAACGACTTTTGCGATCTGGTGATCCCGGAATTGCAAAGGCGCGGTCTCTTCAGAACCGAATACGAGGGCAGGACGCTTCGGGAAAATCTCGGCCTGCCACGCCCGCAGAACCGCTATACGCCCGCGCAGAAGGCCGCCGAATAGGCGCCCGTTCCGGTGCATTGTCAGGTAACGCCGCGCAATTTCCCATATCCGGGCATCGGCCGGTCTTCCATGCGCCACAGGCAGATGAACGCCAGCACGAAGCCGGCCGACGAGGCCGCGAAAATATACCGAAATGCGCTTTCCAGCGCTGCAACCACTTCAGGCGAGCGGCCGGCGACTTTTTCGATACCGTCACCGCCGGCAACGCCAAACAGGATCGCGCCCAGCAGCGCCACACCGATGGCCTGACCGAGAGAACGCAGGAACACAAGCAGCGCCATTGTCGTTCCAAGGTCGTGACGGGCGACCGTGCTTTGCAGGCTGACGGCAATCAGCGAGAACATCGCACCGATGCCCGTTGCCACGATGGTTGTAAGAACAAACATCAGCCAGAGCGGCATGCTGGCGGCGGTCAAGGCCATAACGGCGATGGCGGCGGCGGCCGATGCCAGGCCGATCAGTGGCGGAATGCGATAGCGATCCAGCTTGCGCATCGATATCGCGCCGATAAAGGCGCCGGCGGTTGTAAATACCATCAGCGGGATCGTCGCCAACCCGGCATTGCTTACGGAGAGGCCGGTGATCGTCTGCAAATATACCGGCAGGTACACGGCCAGGCCGATATAGGAACCGATCGCGCAGAAACTGCATAAGGTAGCCATGCGGACAACCTGGTTGCCCATGACGGCGATCGGGATCAGGGGTTCAGCGGCAAGCCGCAAACGCAGAACAAGCAGCAGCCAGAACAGGATTGCAGCGACGGCCAGAGCCAGCAATTGCGGCGAAGACCAGGCGTAACGCGAGCCGCCCCAGCTCAGGGTCAGCATCAACAGGATGCTGGCGATCATGATCAACAGGGCGCCTGGAATATCGATCTTGTGCGGCCGCTCGTTGCGCGGCAATCGTTTCAACTGCGGCCAGACCATCGCCAGTGCAAGCGCGCCGAGCGGCAGGTTGATCCAGAAAATCAGGCTCCAATGCCAATGTTCGGCAAATACGCCGCCGAGAACGGGACCGAGCGTATTGGCGCTCAGCCAAACGCTGGACGTGTAAACCTGATATTTGGGACGTTCGGCGGGGGGCACAACATCGCCGATGATCGTTTGCGTGAGCGCGAAAATTCCGCCACCGCCAAGGCCCTGCACACCGCGGGCGATAATCAGGGCCGGCATGCTGGTCGCCAGCGCGCATGCAGCCGATCCGACCAGGAAAATGCACGCGGCGAACAATATCGTGATGCGGCGGCCGCGAATGTCCGCCATTTTCCCGTACAGGGGTGTCACCGCCGTCGTGACCAGCAGGTAGGAGGTGACGACCCAGGGGATCAGCTCGATGTTGCGCAATTCACGCCCGATCGTCGGCAGCGCCGGTCCGACGATTGTCGTCTCGAGCGCCGCCAGCATCATGACAAACATCAAGCCTGTCATGATCAAGCGAATGTCCTGTTTTGACAGATTGTCCGGGCGCGCCGGATCCGGCTGGTTCATGCACAGTCACAAAGGCTGCCGCCGGCCGCCCTGCTCCCGGCATCCAGCAGTTATTTCAGTCCAAAGGGGTACCGCCACTCGGTCCCCATGTTGTCGTCGGTAATGAGTACACGCCCCGCGGTTCTGTCAAGCACCGATCGGCAGGTCTCGATCTCGGTCTTTCCACCGGGATGGGCCAGGTGCGTTTTGAAGGACATCAGCCGGGCAAGTCCCTGACGATGATGCTCCTTTGCCAGATCGACGACCCTGACGCCGTCTATCCGGTAGGAAAGCAGCGTCCTGCGCCAGCGCTGAAAGTCCGGATTGAGCGCACGCCGGGAAACGGCCATGTGATTGTTGTAGCGGAAGCCGTGCGGGAATACCGAGCACGCCGTGCGCTGCACCCGCGGGGAATGCGTCGTGTTGAAGAAGAACACCCCACCGGGTTTCAGCCGGTGGCCGACCATCGCGAGATACTCCTTCGACAAAAGGTTGGCGATATTGGCCCGGAAGTGCCAGGTCGTGTTTTGAACCACGAAATCAAACTTGCGGTCGGGATTGGCACGCATCCAGCGGCGTCCATCGTCGACGATCAGCTTCACTTTCGGATTGGACAATATGCTGCGCACTTGCGGCTGACCGGCAATCAATTCAGCATAACCCCTGCTGATCTCGATGACAGTCAGGGAGACGACATGCGGGTTGTTGGCTATGATCTTCGCCCACGAACCGGTCGACAGCCCAATCATCAGGACATGCCTGGGCGAGGGATGAAAGAGGCTCAACGCAAACGGCCGGCGGGCGCCATTGGTGTCGGGGAACAGGCTGGTATTGAATTTTCCGTCATACATGCCATTGCCCCAGACCTCACCCTTCTTGTCGACGGTAATGATGCCGCTGCGGCTTTCGTGAACGACTGCAAGTTTCGGAGTTTGCGCAACACGTTCGCGCAGCATCAATCGGGCGACGATTTCCTTCCGGTCAAATGGAAACATCAGCAAGACAACGAACGCCATGGCGCCCAGTACGATGGCGGGCATGCGCACGAACGCGGGTTGCAATACCGGACCGCTCATCGAAGCGGTTGGCATTCTGCCGCTCACGCAAAGATAAAGCATTGCAATCGTCAACACGCTGTAGAGCGCCAGTACGCGCGCCACGCTAACGAGTGGTAAAATCTCCAGCAGCACGAACCCTGTCAGGATGCTGCCTGTCGCGGAGCCTGCGATATTCGCCAAATAAAGCCATGAAACATTTCGGCCGGCATTGCTGCCAGCACGGATCCCCAGGTGCGCCAGGTACGGCAAAACCATGCCCCACGACCGTGCGATGAAATATACGCCCAGCATCACAGCGGTCTGCGCAACACCGGTCCTGATCGTCGCCAGCCAGGCAACCAACGGCAACAGGCCAAGACCCGCGAGAGCAGCAACCGCCAGCTGAACGAGAATCGCACGGCCCATCACGTCCGGATCACGTTTCGCCAATTGCGCAACTTCCCGCGAACCATAGGCAATGCCGAGCAGGAAGATGCCGAGCACCGCGGCAAACGCCGGGGCCAATCCCCCGGTCATGAATGACATGATGCGAAACACGTAAATTTCGTAGGACAAGGCGACGAAGCCGGACAGCCCCCCCAGCCCCAGCATCAACCCAGGGTTGATGGGCATTGTGCGCGAAGGTTCCCGGCCTGCCAGCTCCGGAGCGCTGGTCACTTGTAATATCGTCGTTGAACACTGCCGAAGCGATTGGCGATGCAACCACAATGTAGCCAATGCAACGGCCACATTCACCGACACGGCGAAGAAAATAGCTGCTTGCATACCGCCAAATGGGAACAACAGCGCAAGGCCCGCGAAACAGGCGCTTGCTGCGCCCAGCGTGTTGACGAAATAAAGCAGGCCGACCGAATAACCGGTGTTGCCCGAACGTCTCACCAGGTGCTCGCTCAACAGAGGCAAGGTTGCGCCCATCAACACCGTCGGGACGATAACAAGCGCCAGCGATACCGCGCCTGTGCCCCACAAAGGCAGGTTCGTGATCGCGGCGCCGACCCGGTCGAATGTCCACAGTGAAAACACGCCGAACAAGGCTGTCAGCAGTCCGATCGCCGCCAGGACGAGCAGAACCGGAATCGCCCGATATTTCGACAACCATCCACCGGCCAGGCTACCAAGCCCCAGACCAACCATGAACGCCGTCACGACGATGGTGACAGCTTCGAGATTGACTCCGAAAATCCGGAACAGCGCCCTTTGCCAAACCATTTGGTACAACAGCGCCGGAAAACCTGAAAAGAAAAATAAAATGCTGATGTTTCTGACTACCGAATCGGATGAAATATTACGACCCAGACACTTCGTTGTAACCGACATGCACATCCCTGTTCGTTTATTGGCCTGTCAACAAACGCTAGGATGGGCTTCTGAATCAGCATTTAAATGTGCCGGGATATTCATTATCGTGGGCAATATTTCCACGATAAGGTCGCAGTCGTTTAATTAGTAATTGTATTGAACTGGCGACAATCGGTCATCGCAACCATCGTTTCAGGCGCGTCACGCCTTCCGCGATGTCATCTTCAGAAGCAGCAAACGAAAAACGCACCCAGCGCGCACCCTGTCGGCGGTCGAAATCGACGCCCGGGGTTGCCGCAACTCCTGCCTCGTGCAGCATGCGCTTGCAAAACTCGAGCGAGTCGTTGGTGTATTCGCTAACATCGGCATAAACATAAAATGCGCCATCAATCGGATAGAATTCGGAAAGACCCGCGCCCGGTAGTTCAGTCTTCAACATCTCGCGGCTGCGGGCGTATCCCTGGAGAATTTGTTCAAGTTCCTCACGGCAGCCAAAGGCCGCTTCCGCCGCAACCTGGCTCAGGTACGGCGCGGAGATGGCAAGGCTCTGCGCCAGACGTTCAACAGGCCGTATCAGCACTTCCGGCAGGACCAGCCATCCGATGCGCCAGCCTGTCATGCAGTAATATTTCGAGAACGAATTGACGATCACCGCATTTTGCGAATAGGCCAATGCAGTCTGCGCCGGCCGCTCATAAGTCAATCCGTGATAGATCTCGTCGGAAATGAAACAAATGCCCAGGCGGTCGCATGCAGCGCATATCTCTGCCAGCACGCCGTCAGGAGTCATGGTGCCGGTGGGATTGGCGGGGCTCATAAGCAAGACCCCGTCCAGCGGTGTTTGGCGATGCGCCTCTTCGATCATGGCCGCTGTGACGACATACCCATCGGCCGCCCGCGTCTCCAGAATGACCGTTTCAATGCCAAGAGCGTCGAAAATATTGAGATAAGCGGGGTACCCGGGTGCGGCTACCGCCACGCGCGCTCCGGCGTCGAACAGTGCGAGAAACGCCAGGATAAATCCGTTTGACGATCCGGTCGTGACCGCGGCCCGGGCAGGGTCAACAGTAACGCCATAGGTATTGCTGTAGTGGTCCGCAATCGCCTGGCGCAAACTCGGCAGACCCAGCGTTTGGGTATAACCGATTCGCCCGCCGCCAAGCGCGGAAATGGCTGCACGCCGAACCGCTTCCGGCGCCGGCGCCCCAGGCTCCCCCGCTTCCATGCGAATGATACTGCGCCCGGACAATGCCAGGGCTGCTGCGTCCTTGAACACATCCATCGCGAGAAAAGGCGCTACATCGCTTCTGCCGGACGGTTTCAGGAATTGAGCCACGTTATCGATATTCCGTTTTGAAATCACAAACCCGATCCTGACGAACTATTTGCCCCGTAATCCGCGCTGCAGCATTGCATGCGCCGCGATCCCGCCATATTCAACTGTTGTGTTCGATCGACCTGCATTCCGGACTTCGCCAGAAGGTTTTTTTCTGGCTGGTTCCAGCACAGCCCGATCCCAAACGCGGTCGCGCCCCGCCGCGCCGGAGAAGATCATGCCATTTGCGTTCCCTATCAAGGCTGACCTGCAAACACCAGTGCGGCGCATGTCCAGCACAGGCTTGGCTGATGCGCGACGTGGAGTTCAATTTGTCCGGGTGCTGGCAGCCGCAATAGCGGTCCTGGCGGCTACGGCTGCGCTGGCCCCTGTACACGGGCAGCAAATCAAGCTGGTGCGCGACGCGGAAACGGAAGCTTTGCTCCGCAGCTATGTCCTGCCGTTGGTCCGGGTGGCCAGGACCGGGGCCGGCGCCACGCGGATATTTCTCGTCAATAGTCCAAGATTCAATGCATTCGTTTCCGGTGGCCGAAACATATTCGTGTTTACCGGGGCCATAATGCAATCGGAGACGCCGAACGAGCTGATTGGCGTTCTGGCCCACGAAGTCGGCCATATAGCCGGTGGGCACATCGCCCGCCAGCAGATGGCGATGAGCCAGTTGGGGCCATTGGCAATCGCCGGCATGCTCATGGGCGCCGGCGCCCTGATAGCCACCAGCCGCAGCCGGAACGTAGGCGGCTCGCCGATCGGCATCGCCGGGGCTCTGACCGGTCCGCAAGAATTACTGCGGCGGGCAATGCTGTCGTATCGCCGTTCCGAGGAGCAAGCGGCAGATATAGCCGCTCTCAAATACCTCAATGCGACACGCCAATCGGCGCGAGGCTTGCTTAAAACGATGGAGCGCATGAACCGGACGAGCCTTTTCAGGTCTCGTGGGGTCGATCCGTATTTGCTGTCGCACCCATTGCCGGCGGAACGCCTCTCTTTCCTGCAAACCCAGGCAGCGCAAAGCAAGTACTGGAACAACAGGTCCTCGAAGTCGCTGCAGCAGCGCCATGCGCTCGTGCGCGCCAAAATCATCGGTTTCGTGACCAATTTCCAGGAAATAAATCGCCGCTATCCCCTGCATGACCGATCGCTGGCGGCCCGCTACGCGCGGGCGGTCGGCACCTACCGCTTTGGCCGGCTTCCTGACGCAATTGCCCAGATCAACGGGCTGATCCGAGCCCAGAAGCGCAATCCCTACTTCCATGAACTCAAGGGCCAGGCGTTGCTTGAAGCTGGCAGGGCGGCACAGGCGATCGGTCCGCTCAAGCGGGCCGTGGCGCTCAACTCCCGCGCCACACCGATCCGGATCATGCTCGGGCATGCGCTCTTGTCCACCGGAAAGCGGAAGAACCTGAAGCAAGCGGTATCAAATTTGAATCGGGCCACGCAACAGGAGCCGCAAAACGCCGGTGCGTTTCAGTTTCTCTCCATGGCCTATGACGGACTAGGCAACCGGCCGATGGCGCAATTGTCCGCAGCGCAAGCGATGTTTCTGGCAGGCCGCTTCGTTGAAGCCCGCACACAGGCAACACGCGCCAAGCGCGGTCTCAAACCGAAAAGCCCGGCCTGGATCAAGGCCGAGGACATATTAACCTACCGGCCACCGAAGTACCGTTGACCATTACAGGGCGTCTGCGGACTGGCCGCTCACGTTATCGTGTTGCCGTAATAATGGTCCGCTAACCGGTTCAAGGTATCGATCGACCTGAATAATTTGTAAGTATCAAACAAGGCCCGAATGCCCCTGGAGACAGTTATGCTCGACTATTGCCGAAAGATTTCAAGATTCGCGCAAGTCCCGGTTGTCGCGATTACAATTCTTGCAGCCGCGTTCCTTTCCGGAGCAGCCACGGCCCAGACACAGTTCAATCTGGCCCAAAAAGCCGAGATCGAAAAAATCATCAAGGATTATCTTGTCAAAAACCCGGCGGTCCTGCGCGACGCGTTGATTGCGCTGCAAAAGCATAACGCAGCCGAAGAGCGTGCCAAGCGCGAGCGCGCCGTCTCCGCGCTCGGGCCCAAACTCATAAATTCCAAGTACCAGGTCGTTCTGGGTAATCCGAACGGCAAGATCAACCTGGTCGAGTTTTTCGATTACAATTGCGGCTATTGCCGCCGGGCGATGACCGACCTTGAGAAGCTGATCGGCAAGAACCCGGACCTGCGGGTTGTGTTGAAAGAGTTTCCAGTGCTCGGGGCCCCGTCCCGCGATGCCGCGATCGTCGCATCCGCGCTGCAGCTGCAATTCGACGGCAAGAAATACTGGACCTTTCACCGGCGCTTGATGGCGACGCGCGGCCGGGTCGGAAAAGCTCAGGCCCTGGCCGCGGCACGCGCCAGTGGCGCCGACATGAACCGGCTGGCGAAGGACATGGAAAATCCGGAAATCATCCGCGGATTGCAAGAGGTGTCCGCCATTGCCGAAGCGCTGAACATGACCGGGACGCCGTCCTATGTCGTCGGTCAGGATGTTGTCATCGGCGCCGTCGGTTTCGACAACCTGCAACGGCGCATCGACAATCTGCGCAAATGCGGCAAGAACCGGTGCGGGTAATTTTGCGCCGGGTTAGCTGGGCGAATAATGCCGGCTATCGTTCGCCAAGCAATCCCTTGACGAATTGTTCTATCGCCTGTTGAGACCTTGAACGGCGCAGACGCTCGGCCACCAGAATTGCGCGGACCTGCTGCAGCGCCTCTTGCACATCCTGATTGACGATGACGTAGTCATACAGCTTCCAACGTGAAATTTCGCGTGACCGAGCCGCCTCGAGCCGGCGTTCGATTACGTCGCTTGTGTCTTCGGCGCGGCGTTCCAGGCGCGCCTTCAGCTCGCGCATCGATGGTGGCAGAATGAATATTGTTACCGCATCGCCCCTCGCCCGGTCGAGAACCTGCTGGGTGCCCTGATAGTCGATATCGAAAATCATGTCCCGGCCACTGGCGAGAACCGCCTCGACCGGCGCGCGTGGCGTGCCGTAGTAATTGCCATGCACCTCAGCCCATTCCAGCAAATCGCTGGCAGAGCGCATCTTCTCGAACTCGGCCCGGGTCTTGAAGTAATAATGAGTGCCGTCAACTTCGCTGGAACGCCGCGGACGCGTCGTTACCGATATCGAAAGCGCCAGGTTGAGTTCCTTGTCGTCCAAAAGATATTTGGTCAACGTGCTTTTACCGGCGCCCGACGGAGACGACAAAATCAACATAAAGCCCCGCCGGCGGATTATTTCGTCCGGCTTGTTCGCGCCGCCCATGTCAAGGCCCTTTCCTGACGCCGACCTGTATGCCCACACCATCGGTCAGGGTTCGTAAGATTTTCTTAACACAATGATAGCCGGACGGGGACGCCTCACTCAATGTTCTGGACCTGCTCGCGGAACTGTTCAATCTGCACACGCAATTCCATGCCGATGGCGGTCAACGCCTTGCCATTGGACTTGGAGCACAGCGTATTTGCTTCGCGCGCCAGTTCCTGGGCAAGAAAATCAAGCCGCCGGCCAACCGGCCCATCCTGCGCCAGCAATTCGCGGACAGCAGCAACGTGGGCGTGCAGCCGATCCAACTCCTCGCGTACATCGGCTTTTGCTGCCAAAAGCAGTGCTTCCTCGTGGAGGCGGCCGGGATCAAGGGCGGGAGATGCCCCGACAATTTCGGCAATCGATTGCTCAAGACGGGCACGCACCACGTCCGGGCGGCGATCCGGACATTGTTCCGCATCCGCGGCGAGGGTGGCGATGGTATCGATCTTGTCTGCAAGAACCTTGCCCAGGGCTGCGCCTTCGGTCTTGCGCATTGCCAGAAGGGCAGCAATTGCCTCCTCCAGCGATTCCAGCATGGCCTTCCCGACAGCGTCGACGGTTTCCCGCTCGTCATCGGCATCGGAAATTTCGACCACCCCGCGAATAGCAAGCAATCCATCGAGCGTGGCTGGTCCGATTAATCCGCCGTCAGGCAGGTTGGCAATCGCGGTCCGCAATGCCGCCAGGGCCGGTTCGTTGATACGGACCTGCGGAGATGAGGCTTCCCGCTGCGCGGTGAGATTGGCGTAACAGGCGCCGCGGGCCAGTTTCTTGCCCAACCGGGCGCGCGCCTCGACTTCCACTGCGTCAAAACCGCTAGGCGTACGCAGGCGCAGGTCGAGGCCGCGGGCGTTCACTGTTTTCAGCTCCCAGGCCCATCGCCACGCATCGCGGGCGCCGCCTACCCGCGCAAATCCGGTCATGCTCACAAGCGCCATCGGTCACCTGCTTCCAAATCCAAATGATTCCATCCTTGAATAGTAACCGATAGCGCGTTGGCAAGCACCGTACACCGGACCAGAGGCAGCCCGATTGCGAGTTCAGTGCGGATAATCGAAATATTACCGTTCCATGCTCTTGATACGCGGAACGCTGTGGGCGGCGTTCAAATCCCAGCGCCTGGCTTTCAGGGGATCATGTTTGGTTCCCGCCGACGCATCGTAAACAGGACGCCGCACGCGCTGCAACGGTCCTGCACGTTTGCGCCCCTTCATAGACTTCAGTGCGTCTTTCGAAATTGGCTTTAGGTCCGGAATTTCCTGGGCGCGGTTGTCAATATCGCCTTCCTGAAACGGCAATGTCCGGCTGTGCCTGGCAGCCGCGGCCGCCAGCGCAGCGCGCTTGGCCGCAGCCATCGGAACGGTTTTGCCATTTCCAGCGGAAGCGGGCTGCACTGGCTTTTGCGGTGGAGTGTTGATCGGGCCATCAAGCGGGGAATCTGTAACGTCGGGAGTAACGCCGATTATCTGAAGGTTCATCGCTTCGATGCCCGGCGATAGTGTAATTTTCATCGCTTTGGCCGACGCATCATTCCGTCCTTTGGTTTTGCCGATCGCGTTGCCGGCCTGCGTCCCATTTTTGCCTGGCGCTCCCCGGACGGTGTTATCCGCGATTTTGGCGTGGCCGGGATTGCCAGTCGTTGCTCTTATGGTGGCTTGCGGCGCATAAGCTCTTGCCGAACGAGGCAAGACGGGAACTCCGACGCCAGCGGCCTTGTTGACCGCGTCAATTGAAGATGCGGGCCGATCGGCGCGGACCGAACGCACCTCGCCGGCGCCTGGATCCTTGCCATTAGAACCGGCCATTGAACTGGCGTTGGACGGTTCCTTACGAGCACCGCCGGCGCGGCTGCGCAATGATACGCTGTAGTCGTGTGGCAATGCAGCCACCAGGCGCTTGGGGGACGAACGCAGTGCATCGCGCAGGGTCAATTGGGCTTCGGCGTGTTCAACAGGACGGATCAAACGGCCCGTGCGTTCTGGAGCGGTACCATAAGACCCGTGAAACGGGCTGAGCGGGAACAGGCCCCCTCTCCGCCGGCGCTTGGACCGCTTTGCAGGCTGCTCGGGCTCAACATCCGGAGCAACCCGATCGACGGCGCCGGGATCGGCCTTCGCTGGCCCGCCGTTCGCGCCAGTACTGTTGCCAGTCTTACCTTCCTTGCGCTCCTTCTCGATCTGCCGCCAGCGCTGAACGTTGTTGTTGTGCTCTTCCAGGGTTTCTGCAAACGCGTGTCCGCCAGTGCCGTCGGCGACAAAATAAAGATCATTCGTCTTTGATGGATTGGCGGTCGCCTCAAGCGCCGCCCTGCCCGGGTTCGCAATCGGTCCTGGCGGCAGGGCCGGAATGACGTAGGTGTTGTAGGAAGTCGGCTTGCGAATTTCAGAGCGCAATATCGGACGCCCCAGAGTGCCCTTGCCGCCTACCAGGCCATAAACGATGGTCGGATCGCTTTGCAGCCGCATCCCCTTTCGCAGGCGATTGTAGAACACGGCCGCAACGCGGCTGCGCTCATCTGCCTTTCCGGTCTCTTTTTCCACGATCGCCGCCAGCGTCAACAGCTCGTACTTGGTCTTCAGCGGCAGGTCCTTGGCGCGCTTGTTCCAGATTCGCGTGAGCAACCGGTCCTGATCGCGTTTCATCTTGCGGATCAGCTGCGATCGCGACATGCCGCGCGCAACCTTGTACGTCTCTGGCAGCAGCGATCCTTCCGCCGGAACTTCGCGGATGTCGCCAGCGAGTATTTCGCTGGCCTTCAATCGTTCAACGATTTGCTGGCTGGTCAGACCTTCCGGGATCGTAACCGAGTGCAACAATTGCTTGCCGGAGACCAGGACATCGATGACATCAGAATGGCTGATATTCGCCTTGAAGAGATACTCGCCGGCCTTGACCTTGGGCCACTTCCCCTGCGTCCACAGCGCGAGCTTCATCAACGAGGGCTGGTCGATAACGCCTTCCCGGTTAAGCTTGTCGATAATCTGAATAACCTCGGTGCCCGGCGCGATAAAAACCACCTTGTCGGCCTGCAACGGCCCTTTGGCAGAAAGGGTGCGCTCTCCGAAGGCAATCGCGAACAATGCAACCATCGCAGCAACCAGCGACAGTGACAGCAATCCGCTCAGCGCCGACAAAATCGGCCACCGTTCGCTATTGGGAGCATTGGGAGGTGGCGGCACCGCTTCCGGTTGCAAAGCCTCCGCGGGCGTTTGCAACAGCTTGCGGCGTCCGAAAATTCTTGCGCTGCCTCGCTCGTGGGGCGGCTGTGGACCTTTGTCCTGCACTCCGGTCATACGTACAACTCGAACCTGCGATCAATCACCTATCCGGGCGTCTCCACGGCAATCAGGCCGATTGAGTATCCCCGGAATCCCGGCAAAACAGGCCAGGCAATGCTGCGGCAGCATCGTCGGCTCATGTAGCAATTTGATGGCAAAGCCTTCAAATCACCGGAAAACGCGAGCCCGTCCGCCACTCGATACGCAACTCATTGTACTCCAACTAACCTGGAACAACCGGCTGCAGCAGCCGGCCACTGAAAACAGGCCCGCATCAAGGACGCACACGCACCTTCTGGAACCCCAGCAAGCCCATTCTAGCCCACAACAACAGGCTGCGAAACCTGAGCCACCGCGCCAGACACAGATTTCTTCGCGCCTGAGGAAAGCCGGCATTTATTGCCGTGAGCTGGCTCAGACCTTGCGGAAGATGATCGAAGCGTTGGTTCCGCCAAAGCCAAACGAATTCGACAGAGCAACCGACACATCCTTGGCTTTCGCCTGATGCGGCGTCAGGTCCATCGCGGTTTCGACCGAGGGATTGTCGAGGTTCAACGTCGGCGGCACCATGCTGTCGCGCATGGCCAGCAGGCTGAAAATGGCCTCGACCGCACCGGCAGCGCCCAGCAAGTGACCAACCGCAGACTTGGTCGAGGACATCGATATACCGGAGGCGGCATTACCGACTACCCGCTCAACCGCTCCCAGTTCGATCTCATCCCCCAGCGGCGTCGATGTGCCGTGGGCATTAACGTAGTCGATATCAGATGCGCTGATGCCTGCGCGCTTGATGGCCGCGTTCATGCAGCGGTATGCGCCATCGCCGTCCGCTGCCGGCGCGGTTATGTGGTGCGCATCGCCGCTCAGGCCATACCCGATCAGCTCTGCATATATCCTCGCTCCGCGGGCCTTGGCGTGCTCATACTCCTCGAGTACCACGCACCCGGCGCCCTCGCCCATGACGAAGCCGTCACGATCCTTGTCATATGGCCGCGAGGCTTTTTGTGGCTGATCGTTGAAGCCGGTGGACAGCGCCCGGCAGGCGGCAAACCCGGCCAGTCCGATGCGGTTGACGGCGGCCTCGGCGCCGCCCGCCACCATCACATCTGCGTCGCCCAGCGCGATCAGCCTGCCGGCGTCGCCAATGGCATGTGCGCCCGTGGAACATGCCGTGACCACTGCGTGGTTAGGCCCCTTGAGGCCATGCTGGATCGATACATAACCGGACACAAGATTGATCAAGCGGCCCGGAATAAAGAACGGCGAAACCCGGCGCGGGCCGCGCTCCTTAAGCAGGACGGAGGTTTCGTAAATTCCTCCAAGTCCACCAATTCCGGAACCGATCAAGACACCGGTTGCGGCCCTCTCATCCTCGGTCTTTGGCGTCCAGCCGGAATCCGCAATAGCCTGGGTTGCCGCTGCTACGCCCAGGACAATGAAATCATCAACCTTGCGCTGTTCCTTTGGATCCATCCAGTCATCGGCGTTGAACGTGCCGTTGCTGCCGTCGCCGCGCGGCACCTGCCCGGCGATACGGCACGCCAGATCAGACACATCAAAGCTCTCAATTGTCCCGATGCCGCTTTCCCCGGCCAGCATGCGCTTCCAGGTATCCTCCACACCGCAAGCAAGCGGTGAAACGATCCCCATACCCGTGACCACAACCCGTCTCAACTCAACCTCCGTGTAGGCTCAGCACCGCGCCAATATAATGGTCCACCGCGGCGTCACAAGGGGATTTGGGAAGTTCGGGATGCCGCGGTGCATATCGACGGGATCAGATACAACTGCGCCGATCAATCGGTGCAAAACCGGCGACCCAAACAGACTCGCAGCCGCCGAAAATACCCGCACCAAGCTGCCTTAGTGTCCGGCGGGACACACGCATCCGCACAGGTTTGCGCCGCAGCGGTCTCAAAATCAATTTGGGCCGGATACCCGGCCCATTGATTTCACAATCTTTGCAAGCCCTGCGCATGCATCCCGGCCCTGCGCCATCGCGATGCGATCGCAATACGGCAGGCGTGCAACCCCATAAGCAAAATCAGGATTTGCTTGCGCCTTCCAGGAACTTCACGGCATCACCGACCGTTACGATTGTCTCGGCTGCATCGTCCGGAATCTCGACACTGAATTCTTCTTCGAAGGCCATAACCAGCTCAACCGTGTCGAGCGAATCGGCCCCCAGGTCATCAATAAAATTGGCGCTTTCAACGACCTTTTCGGCGTCAACGCTCAAATGTTCCACCACGATTTTTTTTACACGCTCAGCGACATCGCTCATTTGTATCGTCCTTGTACTATTGCGCGTTTGCGCCGTGTTTCGGATTGCGGCACGAGCCACAATCCCACCCCTCTTGTGATTGGCGCCACCGGCTTGCCCGCAACACCGCCCTCTTTCAGGCGTCCGGAACCCGTTATACACCGCACCGGTCATTCCCGGTTTCCCGATCAAGCCTTTCACCCAAAATGTCAACAGGTTTCATTGAATCACCGGCGGGCAAATAGTCCCGGTGGATCGCTGGCGACAGGACAACCGGTATGTCGCAACAGCTGGAATTTGACCGCTCCCCGCACTTTCTTCCTGCGATTCAACCGCGCCGCGGCATTCGGCCGATGGATTGAACGAGCCTACCCTACTCAAATCATTGCCATTCCACCATTCACGTGAAGGGTTTGGCCGGTGATATAGCTTGCCTCCCGGCTTGCCAGGAAACAAACGGCGGCGGCGACATCGGCCCCTTCGCCAAATCGGCCCGCAGGTATCCGCGCAAGGCTTGCTGAAGTTTGCGCCTCGTTCAGGGCGTCGGTCATGGGGCTTGTGATGAAGCCCGGGGCGACGCAATTGACGGTTACCGACCGGCTGGCCACCTCGGCGGCAAGGGACTTGGTCATTCCGATCATCCCGGCCTTTGAAGCAGCGTAATTACCCTGACCCGGATTTCCGGTCACCCCGACCACCGAAGTGATCGATATTATCCTGCCGTAGCGGCGTTTGAGCATCCCTCGCAAACAGGCGCGGCTGAGCCGGAAGGCCGATGTCAGGTTAACGGCGAGTACGTTGTCCCAATCGTCGTCCGACATCCGCATGAACAGGCCGTCGCGGGTAATCCCGGCATTGTTGACGAGAATATCGAGCTGGCCGAGCGCCTTCTCGGCTGCCGGGACCAAAGCGTTGACCGCATCGGCATCGGAAAGGTTGCAGGGCAGGATTTCGACCGACCCGCCTGGCCCGCCAGACAATTCCCCGGCAAGTTCCTCCAGAGCTCCCGCCCGTGTTCCGGAAATCGCCAAATTGGCCCCCTGGGCATGCAGGGTTCGCGCGATTGCACCGCCAAGACCACCGGTAGCGCCAGTTACAAGGGCCTTCATTCCCTCAAGTTCAAACATTTACCTTCTCCCCGATCCGGAAAAGTCACGGCATTTGAATTGGAAAAGACCTAATACGCCGCCAATCAGCCGCTGACATAGGACGCAATGTCCGCAGGTGACCCGATAGATTGCGCCGAGGATTCTTTGGATATGCGTTTTACAAGTCCTGCCAATACTTTACCGGCACCAACCTCATAAAAAGAATCAACGCCGTTCGACACCATGCAGGCAACGCATTCGCGCCAGCGAACCGTGCCAGTAACCTGTTTGACAAGATTGTCCCGGATATTGCCGGGGTCTGATTCAGGCGTGGCTGTAACATTGCCCACCAGGGGCGCGGCCGGCGCATTCATTTCAACATTCGCAAGCGCCTCGGCCATGACGCTGGCCGCCGGCGCCATCATCGCGCAATGGAAGGGCGCCGAAACCGGCAGCAGTACCGCCCGGCGAGCGCCCTTGGCCTTGGCGATTTCAGCGGCGCGCTCAACGGCGGCCCGCGCGCCCGACAATACAACCTGGCCGCCGCCATTGTCGTTGGCCACTTCGCAGACCTGGCCCTGGGCCGCCTCCGCTGCGACCGCGGCGGCGGCATCCGGCTCCATACCGATCAGGGCGGCCATTGCCCCTTCTCCCACAGGAACGGCTTCTTGCATCGCCTCACCGCGCCGGCGCAGCAGGCGGGCAGTGTCAGCCAGCGAAAACGTACCGGCTGCGGCAAGGGCCGAATATTCACCCAGAGAATGTCCGGCGACGTATTTCACGTCCCGGGCCAGATCCAGCCCAGCTTCCGCCTGCAGCACGCGGATCACCGCAATACTGACGGCCATAAGCGCCGGCTGGGCATTGGCCGTGAGCGTCAATTCGTCTTCCGGCCCTTCGAACATCAAGGTTGAGAGTTTTTGGCCCAGGGCGCCATCGACCTCGTCAAAAACCGCCCGGGCGGCGGTAAAGCTATCCGCCAGTTCCCTGCCCATCCCAACGGCCTGGGACCCCTGCCCCGGAAATACGAATGCTTTGGTCATGGTCTCCGCCGCTTGAGATTATCGATGAGGCTGAATTTCCCAGCGCTTCGCATTCTGCCCACTGGCTGTCAAGGAAACTTGCTTCATATGGACCGGCGACGCGGCTAGGGTCCGCTGCGCCGACTTTGCCGAGCCCGTTTTCGCTCACTTACCACCAGATACATGGAAGCGCCGATGATCAGGGCGATGCCGAGCAGGCTCCAGAGTCCGGGAACTTCGCCAAAAACAAAAAAACCGATGATCGCAGCGTAAACAATGCGGGAATAGTCAAGCGGCGCCAGCGCGGTCGCATCACCCATGCTCAGGCCTGTCGTCATCAGCGCCTGGCCTCCGATGCCCAGAAATCCGATGAATACGAGCAATGCAAGTTCTGAAGCTGTCGGCGCGATCCAGGTGAATGCTGCAGGTAGAGCGGAAAATACCGTGTTCCAGAAGGCGTAGTAAAACATGATCACCTTGGTGCCTTCGGTGCTTTGCAGATTCTTGATGGCGACGATCACAAGCGCCGCGAAAAACCCGCCGGCCGCGCCAACCAGCGCATTGTGGTCAAACCCTTCCGTAAATGGACGGACGTAAAGCAGGATACCAGCGAAGCCGATCAGTGCGACCACGACGCGCTTGAAGCCTACAATTTCGGAAAGGAAGCATAGCGCCAGCGGCACCATCCACAGCGGACGGGAGAATTGCAGCGCCTGGGAATCGGCGAGCAGCATGTGCGTGATGGTCCAGAAGAAGCAGGCGTTACCGCATGCACCGGCAAATCCGCGGAAGAAATGGGCGCCCGGGCGCTTCGTCCGCAACGGCTCCATCAGGTCGGATCGAAACAACCAGATGACCAGCAGGAAACCAAACAGGCTGCGGAAAAACAGCATTTCAAACGGCGGGAGCCGTTCGCCCAACGATTTGACGATCGCCGACATGATAACCAGCCCGAGCGATCCGACGGAGAAAAAGGCGATTCCCTTGCTGGAACGCGGAAGTGCGTTCCACCAGGAGAAATACCAGTTTTTCAGGGTTTCAAACGCCCGGACGGGTTGAAAATTCACGCGCGACTGCCAATGCCAGGAAGGAAGCTTCCCGGTCAGGCATTATCAGGCTTTGTCCCGGAATGGAAACGGCGCTTTTACCGGGCCTTTTTGCCGGGACCTGCCGCCGGTGGCATGCATCAATGCCGGCAACGGCATCCGCACATGGGCGCCAATGCTACTTTACCGAGCGGATGTAGGCGATCAGGTCTTCCTTGTCCTTTTTCGACAATTGCGGGAACTTTGGCATGAAATCATGCGGTTTGTTGATCGCGACCGCGAGATAGGCGGGCGTGCGTTTCGCCAGCTGCGCAAATTGCGGCCCGGCGTCCGCCTTCCGTTCGGTTCCGCTTCCACCGATCGAATGGCAGGAATTGCAATGCTGTCCGGCAAGCTTTGCGCCATTGGCAACATTTCCGCTTGCCGCTGCCGGAGAACCCGACAAGGTCAGCAGGATTGCCGCAGCAGCAGCGGTGCATCCCTGGCCCAGCCAGGACCGGGCGGTAATTGATTTGCCTTTGAGCTTCATAGCTTTCCTCCCTTGTTCCACCGCGCCCGAAAGCGGGATCGCGAATACGCGGCGATTGAAAAGGGAACGTGCTTGAGCCCCAGATGCGCGTCATTGTCCCAAATCAATTGCACGCTTTGGAATTTTCAATCACCGGGAGCCGGACAGGAGGTTACGAGGCGCGAGCCCTGCCACCGCGCCGCTCGGTCAGCACCAGGTATAACGAGGCGCCGACGATCAACGTCACACCCAGCCAGTTCCAGAACCCGGGCAATTCACCGAAGAGTAGCCACCCAAGCAGCGCGCCGTAGGCAATCCGGGCATAATCGAGCGGTACCAGCGCCGTCGCATCGCCCTTGGCAAAACCGTGGGTGAGCATGAATTGCCCGCCGATACCGAGCACGCCGATAATCATCAAAACCTGGAATTCATCCCACGTCGGCGCCCGCCAGACGAAAACGGCTGGGACGGCAGCGAAGATGACGCCCCAAAAGGCGAAATAAAACACGATGGTCTTTGTCGATTCGGTCCGTGCCAGTTTCTTGATGGTTATGATGACCAGCGCACCAAACAACGCCCCAAGCGCCGCGATCAGGGCGTTCGGATCGAACCCGGCGGTGAACGGGCGCGTATAAACCAGGATGCCGGCAAAGCCGATCAAGGCTATGGCGGTACGGCGCAAGCCGGCAAATTCACCCAGAAACACCATCGCCACGGGGATCGTCCAAAGCGGACGGGCAAATTGCAACGCCATGGCATCGGCCAGCAGCAGGTGGGTTATACCCCAGAACAGGCAGGCGTTGGCCGAAGCGCCAAGAAAGCCCCGGATCATGTGCAGTCCGGGACGTTTGGTCCGGAAGGGTTCGGCGAAGTCATGGCGAAACAGGGGAAGCACCACAAGCAATCCAACCACCGCCCGAAAGAACTGGATTTGCAATGGTGACATGCCGGTGCGCCCAAGCTGCTTGACGAAGAGCGCCATGATGGTCAGCGTGATGGCGCCGCCTGATACGAAAATCGCGCCACGCAAATACGGGCTGAGGCCGTTCCAGAAGGTGGCGAAACGCGCCAGGCGGTCCCGCCATCCATTGCCGCCCGGCTTTTCCGCTGGCCGATCCAATCACACACCTGCACAGGTTGATGTAACGCCACCGTCGACCACGAGCATCTGCGCGGTTGCGTAGGCACTCTCGTCGCTGGCGAAGTACAGAGCTGCATAGGCGACGTCCCAGCCGGTGCCCATGCGACCCATAGGGATGATCTTGCCGCGATCGGCCGCGTAATCCTCCGGATTGGTGTAGCCCTTGTATTCGTAAGCTGGCTTGCCGTTGATGTCGCGGCGAATGAACGGGGTATCGATATACCCCGGCAGGACGCAATTGGCGCGAATATTCCTGGCCGCGTAATGCAATGCAATGTTCTTGGTCAATTCATTCAGGGCGCCCTTTCCGGCCGCGTAAACAGCGGTGGGCACGTTAAGGTGGCGGATGGAGGATATCGACGAGATATTCACGATTGAGCCGCCGCCCTGCTCCTCCATGTAAGGCACGACGGCACGGCACATCAGCATGGCCGATGTTACATTGCGGGCCATGGTGGCGTTCCAGTCGTCGAGGGTCATGTCACCGAGATGCTTGCCGGTACCGGAACCACCAACGTTGTTGTGCAGTACGTCGATCCGGCCAAAGGCCGCGACCGTTTCGGCCGCCATACGAGCAGCATCTGCTTCATTGGTGGCGTCCCCCTGCAGGGCAATCGCCTCGCCGCCGTTGTTGCGAATGATCTCGGCAGTTTCCTCAGCCGCCTCAATCCGCCAGTCGGTTACCGCAACTTGCGCGCCTTCGCGGGCATAGACGACGGCAGCCGCTTTTCCATTGCCCCAGCCCGGACCGATCGAGCCGCCGCCAGCGACGAGGGCAATTTTGCCGTCCAGCCTGCCTCGGCCCGGCGCGTTTTCCAGATGCTGTGACATGATGGGCTCCCCGCGAAAAATTCACGGCGACTTAAGAACCCGATTGGCGCGGAAAGCAAGGTTCGGACAGCGGCGGAAGAGAAGGGTGGCGATCAGGTCGATGGCGCCCAGCTGCCGTCTTCAAATATTTCCCAGGTTCGCAACCCTGATTTGGCGACGACGCGATCCCCCTCTTTCGCCTTCGCCACGAGGTATTTGAAGACCAGGGGGCTTTTCCGCCATTGCATCGGCGCAGCCGGATCGCAAACCGCCTGTACTTCATCGGTATCGGGATCAATCTGAAGGATGGTTCCGGTCTTGTCAGGGCGCAATTGCGGACTCATGGTCCGGTCAGTCATCCAGCTGCATTCATACTCGCGGCAGGTGTCCGGACGCTTGCTGTAGATTTTGCAGCCCTTGCCGACCTTGCAATGTTTGCACAGAGGCCCTGCGTCCTTCTCCAGCTCTTCGATCACGAGGATCTTGCAGCACATGGTGCACGGACCACATTCTTTTCCCGGAATTCCCGCCACTGAGACCTCGCCCGCCAGAATCACTTGTTAAACGCACTTCCGCGGCTATCACGGCTGCCAACGGAAGTCACCGGCGCAAAGCGGGTTCTGGCGGCATGGCGCCGCAATTACACTTGCACTGCAGCAAAATCCGGGTATAAGCACCATTCGCACGTTCCGGCCGGTGGCTGAACGGGAGGTTGCGGGTGTTTCCGGGCTGATCGTCCAGGGAGTTCCGCAATAGGACACGCCAGTATTCGGCGTTGGATCCGGCTCCCGGTGTCTCCGCCTTCTTGCATTCCGTCGGGCCTTTCTCTTCTCAAAAACAGAAGACGGCTCGAAGGGCTTTGCGCCGGATCTTGTGCAGTCTGGCCGGCAAGGACCGCAACAGGGGCTTGCCAGAGGCCACACTGGAAACGGAGAAAGGCAAGCATGGCTTTATACGAGCACATCTACCTCGCCCGCCAGGACGTAAGCGCCCAGCAGGTTGAGGCCATTACCGAACAATTGAAGAGCGTCATTACCGGCGGCGGCGGCTCCATCGGCAAGGTCGAGTATTGGGGTGTGAAGACCCTGGCCTATCGCGTTAAAAAGAACCGCAAGGCGCATTTCACGCTGATGAATATCGATGCCGATTCTGCCCTCGTCGGCGAGATGGAACGGCAAATGCGCATCAATGAAGACATTTTGCGCTTCATGACGATCCGCGTCGAAGAGCACGACGAAGGACCTTCCGTCATGATGCACAAGCGCGACGACGACGATCGCCGCGGCGGCCGTGGCGACAGGGGCGACCGGGGATCGCGCCGCCCGCCCCGCAATGACGAGCCCGCCGCAGCGCAAGGAGACAATTAATGGCTACCGCACCACGCCGTCCGTTTATGCGCCGCCGCAAATCCTGCCCTTTCAGCGGCGCGAACGCACCGAAAATCGACTATTTGGATACGCGTCTGCTATCCCGCTACATCTCCGAGCGCGGCAAGATCGTTCCGTCGCGCATTACGGCCGTATCAGCCAAGAAACAACGCGAGTTGGCAAAGGCCATCAAGCGGGCGCGCTTCCTGGGTCTGTTGCCCTACGTCATCAAATAGGACGCAAACCACCAACCGGCCGTTCGCGGCCGGCTCCGTTGGCCTGGACGCAATGCGATCCCGGTCTAACCGCCCGATAGCGGGACAGCAGGATCATGGCGATCAATCTTCTGGCAGCCCTTGGCGCTGGCATTGCTGCTTCCATTCTCTTCATCATTCCGGTGAAGGGGACAATGGCTGCCATGATGCTGGCGATGTTCGCCCCGCTTCCCATAATGATCGCCGGCCTGGCTTTCACACCCGCGACTGCGCTCATCGCCGCTTTTGCCGGCGTCGCGGGCACCGCGATGATGTTGCACCCGTTACCTGCGGCACTATTTGCTGTGTGGGCCGCAATTCCAGCGTGGTGGTTGACCCGTCTCGCCTGGCTGGCGCGCCCGCCAGAGGCGAATGAGACGCCCGGCCCCGATGGTCTGGTCTGGTATCCGAGCGGGCGCCTGGTCGTCTGGGCTGCCGGGTTCGGCGCTGCCGCGACGATGCTGGTGGTGATCGTCGGCGTGTTTCGCGCAGGCGGCTATGAGAGTTTCATCGCCAATACATCAAAGGCTCTTACCGCGATGTTCGAGCAATTGATGAAAGGCGGCAATGCACCGAAAACGCCGAAGGGCATGAGCCCGGCGGAGCTGGCCAATTTCTTCCTGCGCTCGATACTGCCGCAAATGGCGGCCTGGGGCTGTTTGATGCTGAGCATCAACATGTGGTTTGCAGGAAAG
>CAZTMN010000045.1:0-30098 GCA_964615275.1 uncultured Beijerinckia sp.
GTAAAATTGAGCGTGTAGGTATTGGAAACTGCATTTCCAGCCGCGTCCACAACGGAATAATGTGTCGTCTGCCCACTTTCATAGGGCAGTGGATTGCCGGGCCTGATTTGCACCGCCGCGATGGCCTTGTCGGGAGATATTCGCTCGCGAAGAACAGCCGCATAGCTTCTTGAGGTCAGCGCCCTGACCGGAACCGGAGCAAAATCCGGATCGCCGAGGTATTTCGATCTGTCCGCATAGGCAAACTTCATCGCCTCGGCCATGACATGAACCGCGGCTGCCGAATTGTGGCCATATTGCTTGAGCGGAAACGATTCCAGAATGTTTAACATCTGTACGACATGCACGCCGCCCGATGACGGGGGCGGCATCGAAACCACCGAAAACCCGCGATAGCGGCCCTTCACCGGCTTCCGTTCCCGCGCCCGGTAACCCGCGAGATCGGCCAGCGTCATCTGCCCGCCGGCGGCGGCGACCGCCGCAACGATCTTCCGCGCGGTCTCGCCCACATAGAATCCCTTTGCACCACGCTCTGCGATTCTTTCTAGGGAACGGGCCAGATCGCGTTGAACGAGCAATTCACCTTCACGCAGCGCCCGCGGCGCATCCCCATCGCCGGTGGATCGCATGAATACGGACCGACTCGCGGGAAACTTGACGAAACGCCGCGCAGACCAGGCCAGCGACCGGGCTAGCCCCGCATCGACGGAAAATCCCATGCGCGCCAGCTTGATTGCCGGCGCCACAAGCTGTGCCAGCGAAAACCGGCCCGATCCGTAACGGGCATGCGCCAATACAAAGCCTGAGACAGTTCCCGGTACGCCAACCGCCAGCCCGCTTGCCCTGGATTTTCTGCGCACATAATTGCCATCCGCATCCAGAAACACGTTCGGGCGGGTCGCTGCCGGCGCGGTCTCGCGATAATCGATGGCCGTCGTCCTTTTGCGATCGGCCACATGGACCAGCATGAACCCGCCGCCACCGATATTGCCGGCTCGTGGCAGCGTCACCGCCAGCGCAAATCCGGTCGCTACGGCTGCATCTACAGCATTTCCGCCCTTGCGCAGAATTTCCAATCCGATCTTTGCGGCGCGCCTCTCCTGTGCCACCACCATGCCGTTGCGCGCGCGAACCGGGTGAATGCGCGCAATATTCGATAAAATGGGCGGCCCGGCTGTCAGCGCGACACTTCGGTTAGGCTGGGCCGACGCCGCTGTTGCAATGAAGACAAAATCCAGGGCGGCAAATGTCGCAATTACTGCATTTGCAAATCGCATACGGCGCAACCAATACAATCTAACGGCCCCACCGCTGGCGCCACATCATTTCACCGATCGTACACGAGACTCGCGGTTTCTTTCTGCGCGCCTGCACACGCAAAACAGGAAGTTCGCCGGACCGAAAGCTGTCCTGTATCGACGGGACCGGTGATGCAATCTCCATCACCAGCTTTGTACGTGTGGCGCGAATGAACTGGCTGCGGTCGCGGATGGGAATGACAAACGAACCCGGCCCGCCGGTGACACAATCCTCGTAATATTCATCGAGATTGGAAATGTCGGAAAATCCAAAATTCGAGGGACGCACCATAAGCGGCAAGCCATTGATAACGACACCCTGCTTGAGCGCGGCATCCCGTGCTACATTGACAGGCTTGCCGTCATTGTTTGTCCCATCGCCGGAGATATCGATGACCCGGCGCAGGCCACGGTAGCCGTTGTTCTCAAACAGGCTCATGGCCTTCTCAATTGCCCCGGATATGGAGGTTTTTCTCGCCCGCCGGTAGGGCGCCGCCGCGAGCTTGGCAGCAGCCGCATCGGCGCTGGCGCGACTATCGATTATTGTCCAGGGCAGGAGAATATCCGTATCGTAATTGGACGCCCACTGGAAATACGTGACGGCGATCTTGCCGTTAATGCCTGATTTGATGGCCCGCAGAAAATCGACCGATTTCATCGCTTCAACGTAGCCGGCCCGTTGCAGCCGCTGCTCATCGGTATTTATGGAGCGGGAAATATCCACAGCCAGGACCAGCTCCAGGTCTACCCTTACGACGCCGTCCTTGGCCTGCGCCGGCAGAAACCCGCCGGCCAGCCAACAACCCGCCACTATCGCCAGCAATATCCGCAAGGCTTGAAGCACCCGGTCAGCGTTGGCGGGGAAAGAAACGGCAATTATGGATCGACCCCTGTCAGAGCCGGAGGCTTTTTCGGCTCGTTCACATGGCGACAACGGGTGTGGCGATTCGATATGCATAGTGACTCCCGATTACCGCCCAATCCCCGCAGACCCATAGTGTATACACGCTTCCACATGCCGTAAATCGACAATAATACAACAATTACTCGTCTGAAATTCCGGCAGACGAGTTCTAACCTGTTGTCGTCGAGCCATTTTTTATCGAAAATACTAACGAATTAGTAGCCATGCCGTGGAGTTTGGCGTCTCAGAAGACGCCAGGGCGCCTTGGTCAGTAATAGCTGGCTGTCAAAGTGGTATTCAAGATTGGCGGAAAATTGCCGGCGTACGCTAGACCAACGCTGGCCGGATCCAGCAAGGCTAACGGCTCAGGGTATACGGATTCTGTCAGCGGGTAATAGTCGCAATCAATTTGGTGCTGGGGAATTTCCGGCTCGCCGGAAGATAGCGAACAGGTACAGAGCGAGAGCGCAGCGCAAGCCGCAACTGGAGAATTGCTCCAGAATGGAAAGTGCATATGATTGAAGACAACTTGGCCGAGGCCTTCTCGGTCGTTCAATCCAGCGGGTTCACTGGCACGATCGCCGCTGCGATCGTGCTCGGTTCCGGCCTTGCTTCCGCGGTCGATGGAATATCCAAGATTGCCACTATCCCGTTCTCGCAACTACCCGGTTTCCCGCAAGTATCGACATCGGATCACATTCCCGAGTTGATTATCGGCGACTTGAACGGTGTCACCGTGGCCTGTCTGCTGGGCCGGTCGCATTATTACGAATCCGGCGATAGCCGCGGCATGGAGCTGCCACTTGAACTCATGGCCATGCTGGGGGCGCAGCACGTTATATTGACCAATTCAGCCACTGCAGTGAACGCCGACCTTGTTCCCGGCTCCCTGGCGGTTATCACCGACCATATCAACCTGAACGGTCCCAATCCGTTGATTGGCCGCGGCCGGGATGGCGGAACCACGTCGATGGTCGACGCCTATGAGCCGCACCAAGTTCGCCGGTGCAAGATTGCGGCGGGAGTTGCGGGCGTGACCCTGCGCGAGGGCGTATATATGTGGTTCTCCGGCCCGTCTTTTGAAACTCCGGCGGAAGTACGCATGGCGCGCGCCCTTGGTGCGGATTTGATCGGCAAGTCGACAGTTCCGGAAACCATCATCTGCCGGACGCTTGGGCTCCATGTCACCGGAATTTCGGCAGTTACAAGTTACTCTCCGGGATTTCGCGGCGCCAATCCGAGCCAGAGCGAAACAAGGGCCGTCTCGCGCCAGGCCGCTATTTCCTTGCGCCGTCTTCTGCCGGTGTTTTTGACGGCAAAAGACAAGGGAGGCTGACACCTTCGATCGCGAATGTCATGGGCGCGGCCGGCGGAGCAGCCGTCCATCGACAATGACTATCCCGAGCGCGATGATCACCATCCCGGCAATCTGGTAGCTCTGCAACCTTTCTCCGAGAACGAGCCACCCCAACAAGACAGCGCTGATCGGCGTCAGCACGGCAACCAGCGAGACATTGTTGGCGCCTGTATCCCTCAGCAGCCGGAAAAACAGGAACTGACCAAGCGCCGTGGACAAAAACCCCGCCGAAACGGCGGCGGCCAGCGCCGGCAACCCGGGCGCCGGCAATATCCAGGGCCGGTCAATCACGAGCGCCAGCACAAGAAACTGGAAACCGGAAACCAGAATAAACCCGGTGGTGGCCGTGAGCGGTTCGATTTCCAGTGTCCGGAAGCGGCGGGCCAATACGGTGCCGAACGCAAAACAAACGCTGGCCAGGACCGCGGCAAGCTGTGCGACGATCGAAAAGTCGAATTCAATCTTCGCGTCAACGCCGATCATGACCACCACCCCGGCAAAACCGGTCATGGTTCCGCCGAGCCTGCGGCCAGACAATTTCTCATCACTTGTCATGACATGGGCGACAAACAACACCATCAACGGAGTCATCGCCGTGATGATTGAAGCAAGCCCCCCACCTATCGTCTTTTGCGCCCAGGAAAGCAGAAACAGCGGTGCAACCGAGTTGACGAATGCGACAAGCATGAACCAACGCCAGACGTCTGTGCGCCAGGGCAATTTTCCCCCGCTCATGTGCAGGATCGCCAACAAAACGAAGCCGCCGATCAGGACCCGCACGGCCCCGAGCGTCATCGGCGGAAGATCCTTGACGGCGACCGAAACGAAGAAGAACGCCCCGCCCCAGAACGTTGCAATCACGAGCAGCGTCGCCCATTGCCCGACAGTCATACTGTGATTGATATTTGAATTCGCGGGCATAAACGATGATCCGGGATCGTTGGCGCTCTTTACCCAAGCCGGTTTGACGGTTCACGGGACGCGCCGGCGCCAACTATCCTGGCTGACTGCTTTTCTCTGCAAGCATCGAAGCGGACTTTGAATGGTGAGACACGGCGTACGAACAGGCCCACAGCAGGACAAAGAAACCGACAATTGCGAAGCCAAGGATATCGAAGCGCCCAGTCAGGGAATGGACAAGAGTCCACATTCCGCCGGACAATGCGAAGTGCTCCGCCAGCAGCGACAATCCCTGCAAAGACCCGATGACAAGCGCGATGAATACAGATGCCCCGGTTATTGCGAGATTGTAATAGAGCTTTCGCATCGGTTGCTTGCGGGCCCATTGATAAGCGCCCAGCATCATGGCCCCATCGGCCGCATCGGCAAGCGCCATTCCGGCCGCAAACAGCGCCGGGAACACCATGACCGTCGCCAGACTTACGCCATCCGACGAGGTGACGGCAGCCATCGAAAACAGACCGATCGAAGTTGCCGTATCAAATCCAAGACCAAACAGCAGGCCCAGGGGATACATGTGCCACGGCCGGGAAATCAGCCGGAACAGCGGCCGGAAAAACCGCGCCAGGAATCCGTGCTTGGACATCAGCGCATCCAGATCGTCTTCCTGGCACGGCTCGCCCCTGCGCACCCGCCGGAACGTCCGCCAGACGCCGAGAAATATCGCCAGGTTGATCAAGCCGATGGTCAGCAGGAAGAAAGTCGAAACCAGCGTTCCAATCACGCTGCCGTAGGATTTTACCCCGCCGAGAATTCCCGTCGCGCCGGAAGCCAGAATGCCGATCAGCAGGCACGCGGCGAACACCACGGTCGAATGGCCAAGCGCAAACCACAGACCCGTACTGACCGGCTTCTGGCCCTGTTGCAGCAGCTTGCGGGTTACATTGTCGATCGCCGCAATATGATCCGGGTCGACCGCATGGCGCAGGCCAAGCAAATAGGCCAGAAACGCCGTCCCCAGCAGCACCGGCTGGTCGTGCAATTGCACAAGCGCCCAGGCCCACGCCAACAGGTTGATCGCGGCCAGGCCCGTGAACAGGCCGGTAATACGCCGCCGCACAGACGATGTGCCAGCCCTGGTAAGCAATGCCTTAGAAGCCATGAAACCCTTCACGATCAAGCTATTGCAGCCATAATCGTGATCCGCGCGATCAGCGCGGAACCAATTATGACAAAGCGTCAGAAAGTTCATAACATCTATAGGAGGCGCGCCACCAGCCGGTCAACCGGTTTCATGGGCGACAGCGGACAGTTTCGAAACGGAAATTCAAATTTGCGCCCTCGGTATTGGCCGGCCGGACGCTAGCGCCTTCATCTCACGTGGCGACTTGGCTGGGATAGATAGTCCCTAAAACTCCACCACGCTCCGGATCGACTTGCCCTCGTGCATCAGGTCAAAGCCTTCGTTGATGCGTTCCAGCGGCAGCTTGTGGGTGATCAGGTCGTCTATATTGATGCGCCCGTCCATGTACCAGTCGACTATGCGCGGCACATCGGTCCGGCCCCGCGCACCACCGAAGGCCGTGCCTTTCCAGACCCGCCCGGTCACCAGCTGGAACGGCCGGGTTGATATCTCCGCTCCGGCCGGCGCAACGCCGATGATGATCGATTGTCCCCAGCCGCGATGGCAGGCTTCCAGCGCGGTGCGCATGACATCGACATTGCCGGTTGCATCGAACGTATAATCGGCGCCGCCCTTGGTCAGATCAACGAGGTAGGGAACCAGATCGCCTTCCACCTCGGTCGGATTGACGAAATCGGTCATGCCGAATTTCTCCGCCATGTCCTTTTTTGCCGGATAGACGTCGACGCCGACAATCTGTTCCGCGCCGATCATCCGCAGGCCCTGGATGACATTCAGCCCGATGCCGCCCAGGCCGAAGACGATGGCCCGGCAACCGGCCTCCGCCTTTGCTGTCCAGATCACAGCGCCAATGCCGGTGGTTACGCCGCAACCGATATAGCAGATCTTGTCGAATGGAGCGTCCTCACGCACCTTCGCCAATGCGATTTCCGGAACAACGATATGATTGGCGAATGTCGATGTGCCCATGTAATGCAAAACCGGCTCACCGTCGCATTTGAACCGGCTGGTTCCATCAGGCATCAGCCCCTGGCCCTGCGTTGCGCGGATCGAGGTACACAGATTCGTCTTGCGTGAGAGACAGGCTTTGCACTGGCGGCATTCCGGCGTGTACAGCGGGATAACGTGATCGCCTTTTTTCAGCGTCATCACCCCGGGGCCCACATCGACGACAACGCCGGCGCCTTCATGGCCGAGAACAGCCGGGAAAAGGCCTTCGGGATCAGCCCCGGACAGGGTGAAATAATCCGTATGGCAAATGCCGGTAGCCTTGACCTCAACCAGCACTTCGCCGGCCCTTGGCCCGTCAACTTCGATATCGCAGATCTCCAGCGGCTTCTTGGCGGCAAAGGCTACGGCGGCACGGGTCTTCATGGAGTACTCCGGAATGGTGTCAGCTTCAAATCAGATACGGATTACAGACTAGCCGCCACGGCAATATTTTGCTAACCCCTCAGGAATTGCGAATGATTGTCTCATCGGCCCGCGCATATGGCAGCGGCCAATCAAACCGGTAACCCTGTTCGTTCGCCGCATGGTGGGGGAAATACGGGTCGTTCATCGCCCCGCGCGCCATGACGCACAGGTCAGCTCTGCCTGATGCAATGATCATATTGCAATCGGTGTGACTGACAATGCCGCCGACAGTCATCGCCGGGGTTTTGGCTTCATGGCGGATCGCCTCGCACAGCGACAATTGATAAAGCCGCTGCGCCTGGGTCGGCCGCCGCGCACTGGTTACCCCGCCGGTTGATACCGCGATCATGTCACACCCTGCCTCGTGAAGAATGCGCGAAATAGCAATGGCATCGCGCGGCGTCACACCGGCTGGATCGAAATCTGTTGCTGAAATACGCGCGGCAATCGGCATTGCCTGCGGTATTTGTGCACGCATCGCCTCATAGACTTCTAGCGGGAAGCGCATGCGATTTTCCAGCGTACCGCCATAAGAATCACCTCGAATATTGGCGAGGGGCGAAATAAATTCCGAGAGCAGATAGCCGTGCGCCATGTGCAGTTCGATCATGTCAAACCCTGCTTCAACCGCCATCCGCGCGGCCTTGGCGAACGCCTCGGTCGTTTCGCGAATGTCGGCACGGCTCATCTCCCGCGGCACCGGCCTGTCGGGCGTGAAGGGAGTCGGCGAGGGCGCAATCACCTCCCACATCTCGTCCGCATTGGTGGGTTCGAACTTTTCCCACGACCGGCCGATGGATCCCTTGCGGCCGGCGTGAGCCAGCTGGATGCCGATCCTGGCCTGGGTGTGCCGGTGGACATGGTCGGTCACCCGCCTCCACGCGGCCACGTGGTCCTGCGCGTACATGCCGGCGCAACCGGGTGTCATGCGCCCCTGCGCTGTAACGTTCGTCATCTCGGCAATGACGAGGCCGAAGCCGCCAACAGCACGCGCGCCCAGGTGCGCGGTATGAAAGTCATCCACGGTTCCATCGGTGGCCGAGTACATGCACATCGGCGAGAAGACCATACGGTTTGGTAGGTCGAGGCCGCGCATCGAATACGGTGCAAACATTGGCGGCGGTGGATTGTTTGCGCTCGCTGCGCTGGCGCCAATAACTTGCTTGTCGAGTTCCTGTACAAAATCCGTCGCCGCCTCGCGTACACGCTTGTAGCCCATCCGATAGCTGCGCGTGACGCAGGCAAATGCAAACTGCTCCGCTGATAGCTTCAATTGCCGGTCTGCCCCGCGAAGCCATTGCGCGCTGTCGGCCGCCGCTCGCTGATAACTGGCGCTTCGGCTGCTTGCCGCCTGTTCCCATGTCGTAAGCGCATCGGCCAGCGGAATACCGTCCCGCACTGAACGGACGATCGCAGTCGCGAGGCTCTCGGCCTCTTCCAGATCGTGCCGCATTTGCAGACCGGTCGAGTGGTGTACACTCGCTGCAGCTGATCCGATCGCTACAAACTTGTCCGAACAGCGCCTCTCGACACGCCGTACCACGGATGGTTGCCAGGGCCCGACGCGTTCAACCGCACATCCGCTTGCGACCCTGCCAGCAATGGCGGTCGCGAGTTTTGCGAGCGCATCGGGATTTGAATGATCCGGCCCCGCTGCCTCCATGCCTTCTTTGGCGGCTTCCACGACAAGCGACGCCCGCCCGTGGCCCGATGGTGTCAAAACCGACTGGATGACCCCGACAGCGGATCGGTCCACAATGAGTGCTACTGGACATTCAATCGCGGACAATTCGAAGATTGCGCGATGAAACCCCGAGTCCTCCTCGCTTGCGCCAAAAATCTCGTCCGGAACATTCAGCCCTGCCGGAGCCGTCGGACTGGCCAGCAAAACGAGGTCAAAGCCATCTGCGCCCGACGTCCCGTCCGGATAGCCAATCTCGCATCCCGCCTTCCGCGCCAGCGGTAACAGGGCTGCCGATAGCTTTGCCGCACTGGCGCACCGGTAAGCCATTCCGGATACAAACACCTGATCCGCATCAGGCCGCAATACGGCCACGCCTTCAGTGCGATACAGGGCACTGTCGATCGCCATCCGCGCTGCAGGCTGTTGCACCGGAACGTCCGGCGTAACCGGGTTCGACAAGATGCAAACCGGCAATGGTTCGCGCTCTTAGGTCGCAGCGATCACGACTTTGCTGCCCGGGAGGCCCTCCCGAATGCACAGTCCGGCCAGCAAGGCCGCCGGCCCGTCACCGGCAATCAAGATGTTCATGCGCGCTTCCACCCATTTTGCGCACACTAACAGATCGATCGCGTCGCGTCAGCGCGACGGCGCTCGCGCAGGACCTCGAATTCCAGATGATCTGGCAGGCTGGTGCAGAAGCGCCGCAATGAACGCAGGCGCCACCAACGATGTTTGTTCCTCGCCGACCGCACTCCAACATCGGCCATTACGCACTGCGCCCTACCGGACGGCCACATGCAGCAATGTTATGTAATAACATAACATTGCTGCATCAAGTCCCCGGGGCGGCAGTGTCCGGGACTTGACCTGAGGGCGGTTCGGCCTCACATCCGTTGTGAATTGAGCCCGGCTGATCAAACGCCGCTTGCAGCAACCTTTGATCAGCGCAGAACGTGCAGATCGCAGCATGTGCACACGGAGAGTTTGAGATGTCCGACGCGGTACAAAGCGACAAGATCCCGGTCACGGTCCTGACCGGCTACCTCGGAGCAGGCAAGACCACCCTGTTGAACAGAATTCTATCGGAAGACCACGGCCAGAAGTTTGCCGTCATAGTCAATGAATTCGGGGAAATCGGCATCGACAACGACCTTGTTGTCGGCGCGGACGAAGAAGTCTTCGAGATGAACAACGGCTGCATCTGCTGCACGGTACGCGGCGACCTGATCCGTATCATGGAAGGCCTGATGAAGCGCAAGGGCAAGTTCGACGCCATTATCGTCGAGACAACCGGCCTGGCTGATCCAGCACCCGTCGCCCAAACTTTTTTTGTTGATCAGGAAGTCCAGGACCAGGCCCGTCTCGACGCCGTGGTAACCGTCGCCGATGCAAAATGGCTGTCGGACAGGCTGAAGGACGCACCAGAAGCGAAGAACCAAATTGCCTTCGCCGATGTCATTCTTCTCAACAAGACCGATCTCGTAAGCGCCGAGGAATTGTCGGAAGTCGAAGGCCGCATCCGCGCGATCAACCCGTACGCAAAGCTGCACAGGACAGAGCGGTGCTCGCTACCGCTCAACAACGTTCTTGGCCGGAACGCCTTCGATCTCGATCGAATCCTGGAGATTGAGCCGGAATTCCTGGAGGCGGACGACCACGATCACGACCATCACGATCACCATCATGGTCACGGCCACGACCACGGACATCATCCCGGTCACGACCACGATCATGGACACGGCCATGGTCACGGCCTGAAGCATTATCATGACGAGGAAATGCAATCGGTGGCATTTGAAATCGACGGCGACGTCGATCCGCACCGTTTCATGCCGTGGATCAATCTGATCACCCAGCGCGATGGCCCCAACATCCTCCGTTCCAAGGGCATCCTGGCGTTCAAGGACGAACCGAAACGCTTTGTCTTCCAGGGCGTCCACATGATCCTTGACGGAGACCTGCAACGCGAATGGCGGCCGGACGAGAAGCGCCGCTCGAAAATCGTGTTCATTGGCCGCGAACTGAACGAGGAGGGCCTGCGCAACGGCTTCATGGCCTGCGCGGTCGAAGACCAAGCCAAGCAATAGGATGGCCGAAGCAATCGTCATTGGCGCGGTGCTACGGGTTGATCTGCGTGGTTGGACGCAAGCGCCTCCACATGCACCCGATCCACCGATCAAGGTGGAAGAGGGCCGGCACGGAACGCTGACCTGCTATTACGACTTCAGTCCCGCCGACAGCGACCTGACTGCGTCCGACTTTGGCGAACGTTCCTGGTCACGGCTCGAACGCGTTTTATTGTCCGACAAGTCGCCGTTTAACGAAGGTGTATTTGCCCGGCGCTTCACGCTCGATATCGGGTTGATGTACGATGGCGCCGAACAACGTTTCTCCGCCGCTTGGCCACCGGATTTTCTGCGTATACTGGGCGAAGCAGGCGCCGACCTGAATGTGACGCATTATGCGGCAACCGCCGCAAACGTCGCTGGCGGCGAACCGCTGAACGAAGACGATCTTTAGACCAGCAGGGCGACCACGATGCGAGGCGAACGCCGCGTATCCGAAACCAAAAACCGGGCAAGACCGCATGGATACCGAAGAACAGGAATACGACAGATCGCTTACAACCCATGTCGCGCCGCTGTCAGCCAACGATCATGTAATTGCAGCGGCGTTTCTCAACGGGCAACCGGTGTTGGCCCTCGCTGAAGGCGAGATATTTCTCTGCGCCGAGGATCGCCGGGTCAGGGCGCACGCGGATGCCACTATCCTGGTAGCTGGTGCCAACCGCGAGCGAATTGTGACCGGTGCAGACGACGGCCGGATTGTTGAAACCAGGGCCGGCGGCGATACCCGTGAGATCGGGGATGAGAACGGTAAATGGATCGACGCCATTGCCCTGCGCGACGATGGGGCGACGGCCTGGTCCGCCGGAAAGACCGTGCGCGCGCGCGACGCCAAGGGAGAAGTGAAGTCCTTCGAAGCACCATCCAGCGTGCGCGGTCTTGCGTTCATGCCGAAGGGCTATCGCCTGGCGCTGGCGCGCTACAATGGGGCAACCCTGTGGTTCCCCAACATCGCCGGTAAACCGGATGAGTTGACGTGGGCCGGCTCGCATCTGGACATTACAACTTCGAGGGACGGCGCGTTCATCGTGACGTCCATGCAGGAAAATGCCCTGCACGGCTGGCGCGTTGCCGACAAAAAAGACATGCGCATGACCGGCTATCCGACAAAAACACGCTCATTTTCCTGGTCCGCCGACGGCAAATGGCTGGCCACCTCTGGTGCCGATGCCTGCGTGGTCTGGCCGTTCCAGTCCAAGGACGGACCGATGGGACAGGCGCCTCGCGAATGCGGCGTCCGGGCGCCAAAAGTGACACGCGTTGCCTTCCATCCGAATTCGGAAGTCATCGCCATGGGCTACGACGACGGCTGGATATTGATGTGCCGCATTGAAGATGGCGCCGAACTCCTGGTGCGCCAGCGCGACGACGACGGTCAGGGTGGCCGCATACGCCCGGCCATTTCAGCGCTCTGCTGGGATGGTGACGGCAAACGATTACTGTTTGGGGCGGAAAATGGCGAAGCAGGCCTGCTGACGCTGCCCGTTGGTTGAACCTGATCCTCATAAATCGGAGCCCGCGCAGGCAAGATGTAAAGATCCAAGAGGCTCACAGCAATTGCCATAATTTTGTAGCATGAAAGCTGTGCTATGGTTGAAACTGCAGCACTGGCGGCACATTTCTGTCGTTCTAAACCCCTGGAGGGCGCAGATATCTTCTTGCTACGCACGATGAGTTTTCTGTTTGCACTAGTGGCAGGCGGGCTGGCCTCGCAGATGCCTGAATTTGTGCAACAATACCGGCAGCGGCTCGGCGGTGCGATCGATGAATTGCAGCGCTTCATGAGCGATTTCGACCGCGACGCCAGAACCACAGGCCTGAGCCGCGCACAAGGCATTGAAACATTGCGCAAAAACGATGACAAACTGGCAAGTCAGCGGGGCCGCCGCATACGCGAGACAGAAGCGCGACTCGCCCGCTTGAAACGCCAACAATCTGATTTTAGAGATGCCGGGTCTTTTAGGCGGATCGCTGTTATGACAAGGCAGTTCGACACTCAAATCGCAAAGAGTGCCTACGCGGAATTTGAACCGGCAATCCCGATCACCGGCGAGGGACTCGTCACGGCTTTGGCCGGTTTCCTTGCGGGGCTCGGGATTTGGAAATTTTTCGCCTGGCCGGTGAATGCGGTACACAAACGCCGGCGCAACCGAATGAGCATGAGCACATGATACCAAACGTGCTTTCCATTGCAGGGTCGGACCCCTCCGGCGGCGCCGGTATTCAGGCCGACCTGAAAACCTTTTCCGCGCTGGGCTGCTACGGCATGGCGGTCATTACTGCGCTAACCTCCCAAAATACCCAGGGCGTCACAGCCGTTCATATCCCGTCCGCCGAATTTGTCGGGCAGCAAATCGATGCCATCTTTTCTGACATCGAAGTCCATGCCGTGAAGATCGGCATGCTGGCGAACGCGGACATCGCGGCAATCGTCGCAGAAAAGCTGCAAGCTCACGGTGCAAGGAACATTGTCGTCGATCCGGTCCTGGTCGCGACAAGCGGCGATTCTCTCGGCGCGCCTGACGTGGTCGACGCCATAATTTCAAAACTGTTCCCGATCGCGGTACTGATCACACCCAACCTGCCGGAAGCGGAAAGACTGGCGGAAATCAGGGCCGCCCACGGCAACGCAGACCTGGAATTGCTCGCCCGCGCCCTCGTCAACAAGGGCAGCCGCGCTGCCCTCGTCAAGGGCGGCCATTCCCTGACCAGCACGGCAGACGATCTGATGTTCGATGGACACCAGGTGCGTAAATTTTCTGCACCTCGGGTCGAAACCGAAAACACCCACGGTACCGGCTGCACGTTGTCGTCCGCGATCGCTGCAAATCTGGCAAAGAACCATGAACTGGCGGACGCTGTTTCAGCCGCAAAAGCCTATTTGACCGAGGCGTTGAAGGCCGCTGACAGGATTGATGTTGGCAAGGGCCACGGGCCGGTGCACCATTTCCATGCGTTCCGGTAGGACATCTGCTGTTCGCCGGCCAATTATGCCTTGATAACCCGCCGTTCGCGGATTCAACATATTGGCCGAAAAGCGGCACTCACAAGGCATCGAAATACGCCGCCATCTTCTTGCGCATGGCGGCATCCGGGATAATGCCGCGTCCGGCTTGTAAATTGTCGATCATGTATTTTGGCTTGTCGGTCCCTGGAATGACAGCCGTGACGCCTGGATGGCCAAGCAGCCATTTCAGCGCAAATTGCGCCCAGGTTGTTGCGCCCAATTCCTTTACTGCCCAGTCCGGCAGCTTGTGACCCTTGACCTTGGCGAATACCCGCCCGCGCCGGAACGGCAGGTTGGTTAGCACCGCCGCGCCTACGTCCTTCGCCGCCGGAATCAGCCGCTCCTGGGAATTGCGATCAACCAGCGAGTAGTCGATCTGAAAAAAGTCGGGTTTCTCGCGCCGCAATACCGCCTCGACGGCCTTGTAGTCGCGGTCGAAGGACGACGATATGCCGATATATTTGCACAGGCCTTCTTTCTGAAAGGCGCGTATCGAATCGATATCCTGATCCGCCTTCCGCGGATTGTGCAATTGCATCAACTGGACCTGGGAGACGCCCATATCCTTGAGCGAATTGCGCATCGACTTCATTTGCGCATCACGATCATCGACACTGACCTTCGTCGCCAGAAAAATCTGGTTTCGCAGCCTGGTCATCGCAAACAGCTTGCCAAGCACGACCTCCGCCTCGCCGTAGCGCGGCGCCGTATCAATCAGGGAGCCGCCACCCGCCGTCAACAGCTTCAGGACCTGTGCGCGTTCAGCCAGGCGGGCCTGGTCGCTAAGTTCGAAATCGTAGAGCCGCGCCGTTCCTATACCGACCACCGGCAGTAACTCGCCACTATGCGGGATCGGCCGTTTCATCAAACCCTTTGACGCCTGCGCCAACGCAACAAGGTCGAACCCGAATGCACCCGCCGCCGCCGCGCTCGCGCCGAGCGCCATAGCTTCCCGCCGCGATAGAAGTAACCCCGACCTTTCCATGACCATATCAAGCCTCCTTTGACTCAAACGTTCCGGCTTCCGACCGCAGCCGCGTTCGCGGCCATCCCCTGCTCCGCGGCGCGGCGCTGCTGCTCACGGCCGAGCCAAAGAGCTACCCCCGACCAGACCAAGGCAACCGGAACCGCAACCAGCGCTATCGCGGCAATATTCATTCCCAATCCACGCAGTCCGGAGAAGACGAAAGCCCAGCCTACATCGCCGCCACGAAACATAACGGTATCGATTACATTCTTTGCCTTGTACTTTTCTTCACGCCCCACCGAGGTGAAGAATATTTCCCGTGCCGGATTTGAAAACGCGAAATTGGCCGTTCGCTGCAATGCCTGAAACGCGATGATCACGGCCAGAACCGGCGCTGCCGCCAGCGCCGCAAACCCGATAGCAAAGATCAATGGCAATATCGCGGCAGAAGCGCCGGCCCCGATACGTTCGATCAGCTTGCCGGTAACAAACGCCTGCAACAGCAGCGTCAACAGATTGGCTGCCAAATCCATTACCGCAAAAATCTGCGTGCGAACCGCCGGGTCGCTCGAGGCCGCGGCGACGACGTCTCGTTGGATGAAGTACAGAAAGGTTCCGGCGAGCGACAACAGGATTACCCAAACACCGATGCCCGCCAGGTACCGCGAAGACAAAAGCAAGCTAAAACCAGCCATGATCCCGCCACCGGGCGCGCTATCCGTGTTATCAGCAGGGCCGCCGCCGCTCTGCCCGTTCCGGAAGCCTGCCGCCGCAATCTCGAGTTTGCTGGCGCAATAGACCGCGCCCTCCAGCAATAGGGCAGCCACGATAAGCAGGTTGAGGACCCCGATCGTTGACGCCAATGCGACGGTGATTGAAGACCCCAGAAGCGTACCGGCTGTTCCACCTGCCGCAATCATCCCAAACAGCCGCTTGCCCTGGTCCGTCCGGAATATATCGGCCATGAATGACCAGAACACCGACACTGCAAACAGGTTGAACACGCTCACCCACACGAAGAATACGCGCGCCACCCAGATCTTCGAAACATCCAACCATAGCAACAGCCAGAAAATCGCCAGGTTGAATGCAAAGAAGTGATAGATCAGGTGCAGGAACTTTTGCCGTGAAAAGCGCGCCCAAACGGCCGCATAGGCCGGTGCGGCCAGCAACATCACAACGAATGTCGCCATGAACAGCCATTTCAGTATATTCCGCCCGGCAGCGATCCCCATCTCGTCACGCAGCGGGCGCAGAACAAAATAGCTGGCCAGTAGGCAAAAGAAGTAGATGAACGACCACAGAACGGCGGCTCGCTCGGCTGCGCTTGCAACGCCAGCTCGCTCCAGCCGGTTCATAAACCAGCGTCCAATCGCCATCCCTGCCTCCAGAACCGAAGCGCGGTTCACGGTAGCCTTAGCGCTGTCCGGCGCCTTACGCACCTAAATTTACCGTAATAATGACGATGGCTGGAAATGCCGCACCGCTGCGCAATATTCACTTCTGTGCTAACAGGGGCTGACTGCCTGCAATGTACCGAACCGACAAAGTCCGCTGGCCGATAAGCTTCAGCGAACGGAGCGCCACCAGATGCACGCTCCGGTTAGGGAGCAAGCATTTGCCAGTTTGGCGAACCGACCAATACCAGGAAAATCTTGACCGGAATGAATACCAACAACCCGTCCCTACCTGATACGTCCCAACCTCCGCGGTCCGGCAAAAAACCGCCCGACCATCCGCCAGTTAAACATGGACGTATCGGTGTGCTTCTGGTCAACCTGGGGACACCCGAGGCGACCGACTATTGGTCGATGCGAACATATCTGAAGGAATTCCTGTCTGACCGCCGTGTCGTCGAAACATCGCGTTGGCTCTGGTGGCCGCTTCTCCACGGGATCATCCTGACCTTCCGGCCGGGCCGCAAAGGCAAGGAGTACGACGCGATCTGGAATCGCGAACGCAACGAAGGCCCACTGAAAACTGTGACCCGTTCCCAGGCGGCCAAACTGTCTCTTGCCCTTGGCCAAGAAGAACAGGTGACCGTCGATTGGGCGATGCGCTATGGCAAGCCTGCCATCGCCGAACGCCTGGCGGCTTTGCAGGAGCAAGGCTGCGAGCGGATTCTGATCGTACCCTTGTATCCGCAATACGCAGCGGCAACTTCAGCAAGTGTCTGCGACAAGGCATTCGATGCGCTCAAGCAATTGCGCTGGCAACCGGCGATCCGGATTGCACCGCCGTGGTACGGCAACGAAACCTATATCGCGGCATTGGCGCAATCCGTACGCAGTGCTCTGGACGGCCTTGATTTCGAGCCGGAGGCAATCCTGGCGTCCTATCACGGCATCCCGCAAAGCTATTTCGACAAGGGAGACCCCTATTATTGTCATTGTACCGTCACGACCCGTCTGCTGCGCGAAGAACTCGGCTTGAGTGATGACAAGCTGCTCATGACGTTCCAATCGCGGTTTGGACCGGAGGAATGGCTAAAACCCTACACCGATGTCACCTTGCAACAATTGCCCGCCAGGGGAGTCCGGAATGTCGCCGTCATCACCCCGGGCTTTACATCGGACTGCCTGGAAACGCTGGAAGAAATAGACGCTGAAAATCGCGACCATTTCCTTGCATCGGGAGGCGAAAATTTTGCCTTCATCCCGTGCCTCAATGACAGCTCCGGTGGCATGAACGTGATCAGGACCGTCGTGCAGCGCGAGTTGCGCGGCTGGATCGAACTACAGGAATGACCGGAGCGCAATCATGGAACGCAGCGCCATACTCGTGATTACAACAACCAGCAGTGCCGGGGACGCCCGCGCCATCGCGGCGCATTTGCTCGAAAAGAAGCTGGCCGCTTGTGTGCAAATATTGCCAGTGGAAAGCCATTTTGTCTGGCAGGAGAAAATACAATCCGAGAAGGAATTCGCCCTGCACATCAAGGCGCCGGCGGCGAAGTTCGAGGATTTGCGCCAGGCGGTCTGCGACATTCATACCTACGAAGTGCCGGAAATAATCTGCCTGAACATACAAGACGCGCACCAGCCATATTTGGACTGGCTGCATGAGGTTACGGAGTAATAGATGCGCGGCGGGATAGTATCATTGCCGGGAACAAAGTTATAGAAAATGGGTCATCTCACCGGCGTCCGGTCCGTGCTCGGTCGATATGGGTTTGCGCCATAACCAGGGCCTGGTATTCATCGCGCGTGCCGGGAATAAAGGCATCAAAGCCTGCCCAAAACTGTTCCCGCACGTCATCGCGCTCGCTAAGAATTTCATGCCGGGCTGCTGGCAGCGTCACCAGTCTTCCGGCCTTCAGGCGCGTTGCAAACCGCTCCAGTGCAGCCCCATCGACGACCCTGTCGTTATCGGCGGCAAACACCAGTGTCGGGGTCAGAACCCGGCGCGGATACTCTGGATCAGAAAATTCTTCAATCTGCGCGAATGCCGCGTCGACCCAGCCGATCGTCGGATCGCCAATGGCGACATGCGGCGCCGTTGCAACAATATTGTTATTGCGTTCGTAACGTGCCGCATCAAATGTCAGCAAGTTGTCCTTGAACGGGCGTGTCAGCATGGCGGTTTCTCCTCCGCCAGGAATGAACGCAGATCCGAAGCCCGCCAGGTCCAGCATTTTCGCTGCCGCGCGCGCCAATCCCGGGTAACGCAGCCCGTGTATATCGATCAACGGCGCCGTCAAAACCATCCGCTCGAACGGACTGCGCCCGGCGCGGGCCTGACGCAACAGAACCGCCGCGCCCATCGAATGGGCAAGCCCAAACCACGGATGCGGACAGAACGGCAAAAGCACTTGATCAAGTATCGAATCCAGATCGCGCTCGTACAACGAGAAGTCGTCGATATGACCCTTGCGCGAATTATCCAGTTCCCGATCCGACAATCCCTGCCCGCGCCAGTCGAATGCAACCACGGTCAGACGCCTCTTCAGCAGATCATTTGCCGTTTCGAAGTATTTCTCGACAAATTCCGCGCGGCCCTGGCAGATAACCACGGTGCCAGCGGAGTCGCCTTCAGGATGCCAGCGAACGACCCGCAGGTTCATCCCGTCCACGGCCCGGATGGCGGTTACATTAGCGTCCGGCGGCGCCGGATTATCGGACGTCAGGACCAGTTCCATGCTTGTCCTTCTGACCGTCAGCCCTGCATAATCCCGGGCGTGCTGCCGTCAACCTTACCGCGCTGTCCGCCAACCTGTAAGGCTGGGCCAGCCCACACTTTAACGGGATCATCACGGCGTGCAAAAGCTGATCGGATCCGAGGAACAGGGCATTGCTGCCGGTAGCTGCCTTGTCGCGCGATGGCCTACAGGCCCATTTGCGCCAGCGCCGCCCGGCCCAGGAAACTATGCGGATTGTGAAACGATTCCAGCATCTCAAAATGATTGGTCCCTTCAAGGACATGCATTTCCACTTGCTTGCCTGCGGTAATCAATGCCTGGTGCATTTCTCGCGATTGCCGTTGAAATTCAGGCGATTCATCCAACCCGTAGCCGAGTACAACCGGACAATGCAACCGATCCAGGTGACGGATCGAACTGGCCAGCTCAATTGTCTCGGGAGTGAAATTGACAAATTCACGGCGCGCCGAAAGGGCGACCGGCTCGAGTTCATACATGCCGGACATCAACGTTGCACCGGAAAGAATGTCTGCTGGCAGTCCGTGGTCGCCGGCCCAGTCCGTGACCGCCACGCAACCACACAAATGCCCGCCCGATGAATGACCGGACACGTAAAATCGTTTGTTGTCGATCTTCAGCTCGCCGGCGTTGCGATAGATCCAGGCGACACCCGCACGCACCTGCTCCACCATGGTCAGCAAATTTCCGCCCGCGGCATCAATCTGGATGAAATCCATCGAAATGAAATGTGCACCGGCAGCGCAGAATGGATCGGCGAGGTGAGCGACAGTCGCGGCCGTGCCATTGCGCCAGGAACCGCCGTGAATGAATATCCGTACCGGCGCGACGGCATCGCTGGCGGCGTAGAAATCGAATCCTTCAACATCCGTTTCGCCGTACTGATATCGCCGCGGTTTGCGCCGCTCGTAACACTCGGCCGCAAGCGCCGCCCGCCGCGCATGCACCGCATCGCCGTTTGGCGCCCATACGGCCTGGTTATACGCTGCGTCCAGCGCCTTCTGGTCCATGTCCAGCCAGACCCTGGGGCCACCGCTTTGAATTGCTGCTTCGCTCATGGATTTCCTCCCGACCAGCGCATTGCCCATACCTGACAAGTAACGGTTTTCGTTGAACTAGAAAAGGCTCAAGCAGCCGGATTCAGATTTACAAAATCACCGGCAGAAACCGGCATGGGCGCGATCAATCTACAAAATTTTGCCCCCCGCCCCCTTGCAGGCAGCGACGACAATTACCACCTTTGTCTTGCACACGCCAATACCGGGTGTGCCCGAATGGACCTTCTGCTCGCTACTGTGAAGGAGCATGAAGGCCGGATGTGAACTCATGTCGCTTCTTAAGGAGGATGTGCTATGCGTCATTTTGATCTGTCACCATTATATCGCTCCACCGTAGGCTTTGATCGCCTGTTCTCCATGCTTGATCAGGCCGGCAGCCCGGATGTTGGCAGCGCTTACCCCCCCTACAATATCGAACGCACCGGCGACGACGCCTATCGTATTTCTATTGCGGTGGCCGGCTTCAGCGAAGCCGACCTGAGCATTGAGCAGAAGGAAAATACGCTGGCAATCAGCGGTGCAAAGGAAGTCCGCGAAGATTCGGCGAACGACCGCGAGGTGCTCTACCAGGGCATTGCGGGCCGGTCCTTTGAACGGCGTTTTCAGCTTGCCGATCATGTCAAGGTAACCGGCGCTGCGCTCGAAAACGGATTGCTTTACGTCGATCTGGTACGCGAGGTGCCGGAAGCGGCCCGCCCGCGCCAGATCCCGATCGGATCGGCCAAGACGGTCGAAGCCAAGGTCCAGCAAGCGGCCTGACACCCCAACACGCCATTGGCAACGGGCGCCGTGCAACCTCCAGGGCACGGCGCACCTTTCGTAGTTGCACCCTCGCAGCAATGCCAAGGAATGGGCGCGCAAACCTGCGCGCCCTGAATCGTGTTCCCGTACCTGTTTGACGGACGGTTTAATGCAATGGTGCGACCGCCACCGGCTTCTCGACGTTCCGCCGTTTGCCGGGATCATCAAGCGGCGCGACACCAACGCCGGAACCGCGAGAACTGATAGCTCCTGCGCCGCGTTCAGGCTGCAGAGGCGGCCCTTCGCCGCGTCGGGGCGCCAGCGTCGCGGCCTTTTTCGGAATATCGATTTCAACCGGAGCGGGGGGTGCTGGCGGCGGCAGCAGTGGCGGCGAACGCCTGGCGATCACGGTCTCTTGCTTCGGTGCGATTTCCCGGTTTGCTGCCGGTTGCCGATCCGGAACGACTTTCGGGCCAGCGGGCCTTGCCGCAATTGCCGGCTTGGCGCTGCGCTTTTCGACCCGCGCTGGCGCTTGCGGCTTCACCAAGGGAGCCAGAGGCCGGCTGACGATACGGGGCGACGGTTTACGCGCGACCCCGGTTGGTTTGCGAACCGGCTTGGCGCGCCCTGGCTTCACTTTCGGGCCAAGGTCCAAAGGCTGTCTGCCGCTGTGCGAAAAGCGGCGCTTGGGCGTTCGGATCCGGCCGGAAAATGCTTCCAGAACACGCCCGTCCAAAACATCCACAATGAGGCGCAGGGAGCGGCCCCGCCGGTCGCGCACGTCGGCGACGTAGACATGGCCGTTGCGCCGCAACCTGCCGTCAATCCGGTAGCCGCGATAAAACAGGATACGCCGCATTTCGCGGTTACCGATCAATTCGGGCAAGAAGTCACGCTCATACGCAATGGCCGGGCCGCGCCAGTACGGATAAAACACTTGTGCCTGCGACGCTGTTGTGAACGACAATACGACGCCACCGGCAATCGCCGAAGCCACGAGAACGGTCGCACGACCGTAAACAATCCGCCAATATCGATTGCTCATCGGACGACTCCCCTGTGCAACCATCAAAACGATCACCAGACATCAGGTGCACACCGGGTATGAGGATCAACGCCAATTGCGGCGACCATTGGACCGGGATGAGACGACATGATCGTCAAACCGCAACCGGAAATCGCATGCGGATCATCCAGCTCGATCCGTAAATCGTTCAGCGCCCGCCGGCTATTTCGATGAACGCCGCCACATCCTCGGGCCTTGTCGCGAAAGATGTCACCAGCCGTACAAATGTTTCACCTTTGCGCGGTCGATCCGCAACGGAAAGACCCTTTACCGGCCAGGAATAATAGGCCGCCCCGGCACTCTTAAGCGCCGCATCGGCGCGGGCGGGCAGAACCGCAAACACCTCGTTGACATCGACCGGCCAAGGCAGTCGTACACCAGGGACCTGACGCAGCCCGCGCGCCAGCTTTGCCGCCATTGCATTGGCATGGCGGGCAAGTTCAAGCCAGTAGCCGTCCTGAAGATAGGCGCTCATTTGCGCACCCAAAAACCGGGCCTTTGACACCGTGTGCCCGCCGCGCTTGCGCCGTATCAGGAAATTTTCCGCTAAGGCATTGTCGAAGAATACGACCGCTTCGCACATCGGAGCACCGTTCTTGGTGCCGCCGAACGACAGGACGTCCACGCCCGCCCTCCAGGTGATATCGGCAATCGGAACCTTGAGTTTCGCCACTGCGTTGGCGATACGGGCGCCATCCATGTGCACCTGCAACCCGGCGCTATGTGCGATATCCGCCAGTTCCGCAATTGCCGGGGCCCGATAAACGGTCCCACTTTCGCTCGCTTGCGAGATAGTCAATGCTGAAGCCTGCACCTGTTTTGCAACGCCGCGGGGATAGGCCTTGAGGGTTTCTCGAAGTGCCTTTGGCTGGATACGCCCATTGATTCCCCCCACCCTGACAAGCCTGGCGCCGAGGGTGAAGAATTCCGGCGCCCCGGCCTCTGAATCCATCACATGGGCTTCACTATGGCCAAGTACCGCCCCCCAGGGGGGACAGATCGCCGAAAGCGCGAGCGCATTGGCCGCCGTTCCAGTCGGAACCAGGAACACGGCGCATTCGCGCTCAAAAAGCTTGCAAAGTACAATTTCAGCCGCCCTGGTCCATTCATCGGCGCCATAAGGCATCGCATAGCCGGAATTTGCCGCGACCAATGCATCCAATACCCTAGGTGCAGCTCCTGAAGCATTGTCGCTGGCAAAATTGAGTTCAATCACCATGAAGACATTTGGTTGCGCTAAAGCTCTGACAACTGGCAAAATGCAATAAAATGGACGTTCCAGACCGATATGACCCGGCTTGCTGCCGGAAGCAACCGGGCTCACCCGGTTAAGGACTCTGGATCGGCATTTCGAACCCTGTTTGCGAAGAATTCAGCCAAATTGACCGCTTGTGCGTTGCTGCTAAATCTGGCATGTTCGCGAACCATTAATAGGACAGTGTTACTGACCATTTGATGGTTGCGCTGCGGCTGGCAATTGCCCCGCTGGCGGAGAATGTGGTCGCACCTGCGCGCCTGATACCATTGCCGGCCCGCGGCAATGCAGGAGCAGTCGGCCGGCTCTCAGATAATCAACCGCTCTTGCCGAGAGCGGAAATTGAACGGTAAGGGGACGGGATTAGTGCTGCGCGCCTATCCTATACTTGCAGAGCGCCTGCCCAGGATCAGGCTGACACGCCGAAAACGGTGTGCGCGTCCCTGCGCGCGCTGATCCTGCTTGCTGCCCGCCGTTGCAATTTCTTCACTTCCGGATTTGACGCCATGAACCGCCATATCGATCCAGCCATGCCGAACGCTCAGGGCCTTTACGATCCTCAGTACGAACACGATTCTTGCGGCGTGGGTTTTGTTGCCCGGTTAAGCAACGACAAGTCCCACGACATTGTCGAGATGGGTCTTGAAATCCTGTTGAATATCGATCACCGCGGCGCTGTGGGGGCGGATCCGAAAGCTGGCGACGGTTGTGGTATGCTGCTGCAAATCCCGCATGAATTCCTCGCTGCCGAAACAGCAAACCTTGGTTTCGAGCTGCCAGCACCCGGTCAATACGGCGTAGCGGCCATGTTCGCTCCGAAGGACGAGGAAGGCCGCAAAATCATTCGGGAAATAACCGAGAAGGTGATCGCCGAAGAAGGCCAGACCCTGCTCGGCTGGCGCGAAGTGCCGGTCGATTCCTCCATTCTCGGGCACACGGTAATTCCGACCGAACCGGTGCACCTGCAGGTCTTCATCGGCCGTAATCCGGAAATCGTGAATGACGATGATTTTGAGCGGCGCCTGTACATCTTGCGCAAGTCGATTTCCGGCAAGGTTGCGCTGCTCGCCGATTCCCGCACGATCGGCTTCTATCAGGTCTCCATGTCGTCAAGGACGATCATCTACAAGGGCATGCTGCTCGCCACCCAACTTGGCGACTATTTCCATGACCTGCGCGACCCACGAGTAAAAACGGCCTTGGCGCTGGTCCATCAGCGCTTTTCGACCAACACCTTTCCCGCCTGGTCTTTGGCCCATCCCTATCGCATGATCGCCCACAACGGCGAGATCAACACCCTGCGCGGCAACGTGAACTGGATGGCTGCCAGACAGGCCAATTGCGCCTCGGACAAGTTTGGCGACGACATTTCCAAGCTTTGGCCGATATCCTACGAGGGCCAGTCGGACACGGCATGTTTCGACAATGCCCTGGAATTCCTCGTCCAGGGCGGATATTCGCTCGCTCACGCTGCAATGATGCTGATCCCTGAGGCCTGGACCGGCAATCCGCTCATGGACAACGACCGGCGTGCCTTCTACGAATATCACGCCTCCCTTATGGAACCCTGGGATGGCCCGGCCGCCGTGGCCTTCACAGACGGCCGCCAGATCGGTGCAACGCTCGACCGCAACGGCCTGCGCCCCGCCCGTTATCTCGTGACCGACGACGGCCTCGTCGTCATGGCATCCGAGATGGGCGTACTTCCGATTGCGGAAAACAAAATCGTCACCAAATGGCGGCTCCAGCCCGGCAAGATGCTGCTGCTGGATCTGGAAAAACACACCATCATTTCCGACGAGGATATCAAGCGGGAGCTGGCGGCCTTGCATCCGTATCAGGCCTGGCTCGACCGCTCGCAAATCGTACTGGAAGACCTGGAACCGGTTGAGCCGCGCGCCTCGCGCACGGGCGTGCCGTTACTCGATCGTCAACAGGCGTTCGGCTACACACAAGAAGATATCGCCATGTTGATGTCGCCAATGGCGATCACGGGCGAAGAAGCGACCGGCTCGATGGGCACGGACACACCGATCGCGGCGTTGTCCGACAAGTCGAAGCTCTTGTACAATTACTTCAAGCAGAACTTCGCCCAGGTTACCAATCCACCGATCGATCCAATCCGCGAACAGCTCGTCATGAGCCTTGTTTCGTTCATTGGTCCGCGGCCGAATATTTTCGACGTCGAGGGCAACGCGAAGAAAAAGCGCCTCGAAGTGCGCCAGCCTGTATTGACCAATGAAGATCTCGAAAAGATCCGCTGCATCGGGCACGTCGAGGATTCGTTCGATACCAAAACGCTGGATATTACCTACGCGATAGATCGTGGCGCCGAAGCCATGGGTGACATGGTCGAGCGCCTGTGCGATCGGGCAGAGGAAGCTGTCGGAGCCGGCTACAATATCATTATCCTGTCTGACCGCCTGCTCGGCCCTGACCGGGTTCCGATCCCGGCGCTGCTGGCTACCGCCGCAGTACACCATCACCTGATCCGTAAAGGGCTGCGGACTTCGGTTGGCCTGGTTGTCGAAACCGGCGAAGCCCGCGAAGTACAGCATTTCGCCTGCCTGGCCGGCTATGGCGCCGAGGCGGTCAACCCCTATGTGGCCTTCCGCACGCTGGAGGAATTGCGGCTGGCCGGAGAATTTCCCGCGGAAGTTGACCAGCAGGAAGTTGCTGTCCGTTACATCAAGGCCATCAACAAAGGCTTGCTAAAAGTCATGTCCAAGATGGGCATTTCCACCTATCAATCCTATTGCGGCGCGCAGATATTTGACGCCGTCGGATTGAACCAGCCGTTCGTCGACAAGTTTTTCACCGGCACAGCGACCCGCGTTGAAGGAGTCGGACTGGCGGAAATCGCCCGCGAAACGTTTATGCGCCATGCCGACGCTTTCGGTGATTCACCGATCTATCGCACGATGCTGGGAGTCGGCGGCGACTACGTGTACCGGATACGCGGCGAAGCCCATTCCTGGTCACCGGAATCGGTTTCCCTGCTGCAACATTCGGTTCGCGGAAACAATCAGGACAAGTATCGCGAATATGCCAAGCTCCTGAACGAGCAGGCGCAATCCTATCTGACAATCCGCGGCCTGTTCCGTATCAAGGACGCTGCGGAGGACAACCGGCAGCCAGTGCCGCTGGCGGACGTCGAGCCAGCCGCGGACATCGTCAAACGCTTTTCCACCGGGGCCATGTCGTTCGGCTCGATATCGCGCGAAGCCCACACCACGCTGGCAATGGCGATGAATCGTATCGGCGGAAAATCAAACACTGGCGAGGGCGGCGAAGAAGTCGATCGCTTCAAGCCAATGCCCAATGGCGATTCGCGCCGCTCGGCGATCAAGCAGGTCGCCTCGGGCCGCTTTGGTGTCACGACCGAATACCTTGTCAATTCCGACATGATGCAGATCAAGATGGCGCAAGGCGCAAAACCCGGCGAAGGCGGACAATTGCCCGGGCACAAGGTCGACGCCGTGATCGCGAAGGTGCGCCATTCAACCCCGGGGGTCGGCCTGATCTCGCCGCCGCCACACCACGACATCTATTCGATCGAGGATCTGGCGCAACTCATCTACGACCTGAAGAATGTCAATCCGGCCGCAGATGTATCGGTCAAACTCGTTTCTGAGGTTGGCGTGGGGACCGTTGCAGCCGGAGTTTCCAAAGGCCGCGCCGACCATGTCACGATTTCCGGGTTCGAAGGCGGCACAGGCGCTTCGCCGCTTACCTCGATCAAGCACGCTGGCAGCCCGTGGGAAATTGGTCTGGCGGAAACCCACCAGACACTGACCCTGAACAATTTGCGTTCGCGCATCACCGTCCAGACCGATGGCGGCATCCGCACCGGCCGCGACGTCGTCGTCGGCGCATTGCTGGGCGCAGACGAATTCGGCTTCTCGACCGCGCCGCTGATCGCGGCAGGCTGCGTCATGATGCGCAAGTGTCATCTCAACACGTGCCCGGTTGGTATCGCAACCCAGGATCCTGTGCTGCGCAAGCGATTCACCGGTCAACCGGAACACGTAATCAATTATTTCTTCTTCGTGGCCGAGGAAGTTCGCGAACTCATGGCGGGCCTTGGATACCGCACGTTCAACGAAATGATTGGTCAGACCCAGATGCTCGACAAGCAAAAGGCTGTCGAACACTGGAAGGCCCGCGGCATGGACTTTTCGAAACTGTTCGCAAAGCCGACCGTCGGCGCCGATGTCGGCACCTACAAGTCAATCGCGCAAGACCACAATCTTGGTGCAGTGCTTGATCGTGAATTGATCGCGCAAGCGCAGCCGGCGATCGACAACGCCACACCGGTGGCGATTGAAACGGCAATTCGCAACGTCAATCGCACCACTGGCGCCATGTTGTCCGGTGAAATCGCCAAGCGTTATGGCCACGCCGGACTGCCGGACGACACCATTCACATCAAGCTGACCGGTACCGCCGGTCAAAGCTTCGGCGCCTGGCTCTCGCGCGGGGTAACCCTCGAACTGGAAGGCGAATGCAACGACTATGTCGGCAAGGGGTTGTCCGGGGGACGCGTGATTGTCTATCCGCCAGCTGAAACCAGGCAAATCGTGCCGCGGGAATCGATCATCGTCGGAAACACGGTGCTGTACGGCGCAATCAGCGGTGAATGCTATTTCCGTGGTGTTGCTGGCGAACGTTTTGCAGTGCGCAATTCCGGCGCCATCGCGGTGGTTGAAGGCACCGGCGATCACGGCTGCGAATATATGACCGGCGGAATTGTCGTTGTGCTGGGCCCGACCGGCCGCAACTTCGCGGCCGGCATGTCCGGCGGCATCGCTTATGTCATTGATGAAGACGGATTGTTCGAAACCCGCTGCAATCTGGCCATGGTCGATCTGGAGCCGGTTGAAGAAGAGGAAATGCTCAACCAGAAACTGTTGCATGCGGGCGGCGATCTGCCTTCGCACGGCAAAGTCGACATCATGTCCGACATGACCAGGTTTGATGCCGAACGCCTGCAACAGCTGATAGTTAACCACGCGCGCTACACCAAATCTGACCGCGCCAAGGAAATTCTCGACAACTGGGATCAGTACATTGGCAAGTTCCGCAAGGTTATGCCGGTCGAATATCGCCGTGCGCTGAACGAGTTGAAAGCCCAGGAACAGGCGGTCCCTGCGGCCGTTGCGGGAGAATAAAATGGGTAAGGTAACCGGTTTTCTTGAAATCGACCGGCAGGATCGCAAATACGCACCGGCTTCCGACCGCATCCGCCACTACAAGGAATTCGTAATTCCGTTGTCAGACGATGCGACGCGGGACCAAGCCGCGCGCTGCATGAATTGCGGAATTCCTTATTGCCATAACGGCTGCCCGGTGAACAACCAGATCCCGGACTGGAATGATCTTGTCTATCGCGGCGATTGGGAAGAAGCCATTCGCAACCTCCAATCGACCAACAATTTCCCCGAGGTGACCGGCCGCATATGCCCGGCGCCCTGTGAGGCCGCCTGCACGCTAAACATTGACGACAATCCGGTCACGATCAAGACGGTCGAGTCTTCAATCGCCGATCGCGCCTGGAAAGAAGGATGGATCAAACCGGAAATTGCGGAGCGCAAGACTGGCAAATCGGTCGGTGTCGTCGGGTCAGGCCCGGCCGGCATGGCAGCCGCCCAGCAACTCGCGCGCGCTGGCCATGATGTGCATGTTTACGAAAAACACGCCAAGCCGGGCGGCTTGATGCGTTACGGCATTCCCGACTTCAAGATGGAGAAACACTATCTCGACCGCCGCGCCGGTCAGATGAGCGCCGAGGGTGTTACCTTCCACTACAACGTTCATGTCGGCGTCGATGTTCCTGCCGCGGAATTGGTAGCCCGGCACGACGCTTTCATTCTGGCCGGTGGAGCGGAAAAACCGCGCGATATTCCAATCCCGGGACGCGACCTGCGCGGCGTTCACTTCGCAATGGATTTTCTTCCGCAACAGAATCGCCGCATCTCCGGCGAACCGGTTGAAACCAACGAGCCAATCCTGGCAGGCGGAAAACACGTAGTCGTCATCGGCGGTGGCGATACCGGATCAGATTGCATCGGCACTTCTATCCGGCAGGGCGCACTGTCGGTCACCCAGCTCGAAATTATGCCGGAACCGCCGGAGAAAGAAAACAAGGCGCTAACCTGGCCGAATTGGCCGCTCAAGATGCGCACGTCCTCAAGCCAGGAGGAAGGCGCGGAACGTGAATTTTCTGTTAACACGGTAGAGTTTCAAGGCGAGAACGGCCAGGTCGAAAACCTTCGATGCGTACGCGTCGACGACAAATTCCAGCCCGTTCCCGGCACGGAATTCGACTTGCGGGCCGACCTGGTGCTTCTGGCTATGGGTTTCGTGTCTCCGATCCATGAAGGCATGCTGAACGATCTTGGCCTCGAATACGACCCTCGCGGCAACGTAAAGGCCGATACCGTGGAATACCGGGCCTCGAGGGACAAGATATTCGCGTGCGGCGACATGCGCCGTGGTCAATCGCTGGTCGTTTGGGCGATCCGCGAGGGCCGTCAATGCGCCCATTCCGTTGATAAATTCCTGATGGGAAAGACCGAATTGCCGCGCTGAGTTAAGAAACTCCGGCGCAGAATTAACTATGTCGCCATCCCGACTCTTGTCGTGGCAATTTGCCAAAAATAACGCGTGTTTCCGTTACCATCGGTAAACATAATTGACCGACCATGCGCTGATATGCGGGAAACTTGCCAGCCTCGGATGTGGTCGCACAATTATGCAAATCGGGACGGTTTTAGCGCGAATGGTGGGGATCTTTATCAATGATCCCTCGCTTTATGGCGCGGCAGTAACAGACGAGACGCTTGCGGGGCGTATCCGGGCCCAGCAGGTCTCCAGTCTGCAGGGTTATATCCCCTACCTGCTGATGGCCAACCTGATCAACGCCATCATTCTGTCCCTGACCTTCGCAGGAACCGCAAAGCAGTTTGTCCGTCATCAGATGATTTGGCACACGAGCGGGTATCTGGTTTGAGAGGATC
>CAZTMN010000046.1:0-16909 GCA_964615275.1 uncultured Beijerinckia sp.
TAGAAAGTGGGCTGAGGCGACAGCGTGAGCTGAGCGTTTGTTACTAACTGGTTACTAACTTTGGGCAAGTAACTGAAAATAAACCTATTGCGCGAACAATATTACTGAGTGGGAGTGACGATCGAGCGGGAGTTAGCCGCGGTCCCGCGCTGCCAAGCCAGCCTGGGTGTGCAGCGCAATTGCCCCGGCGATGCCGGACAGTTTGGGCCGCCGCGCTGCGCATAATCGAAACTCTGAATTCACGGGAGGAATAATTGTCCGGCAAATCAGTCACCATCTACGGCATCAAGAATTGCGACACGATGAAGAAGGCGCGCAAGTGGCTGGACGAGCGCGGCATCGAATATGCGTTCCACGATTACAAGAAAGACGGCATTACCGAAAAACAGCTCAAGCTGTGGTCAAAAGCGGCCGGGTGGGAAAAAATCCTCAACAAGGCCGGAACCACCTTCCGGAAGCTGCCCGATGCGGACAAGGCCGCCTTGACCGAGGGCAAGGCGATCAGCCTGATGCTGGAACAGCCCTCAATGATAAAGCGCCCGGTCCTCGACATCGGCGGCAAATACCTCGTTGGTTTCAAACCCGGGGAATACGACGCAGCATTTTGATCGCATCCGGTCATCAGCGGGCTTGCCAATTAGGTCGTTTGACCCATTTATCCGTCACAATTGTCGTGCAATAGGTTTTTCGACCTAGGCCCGGGGCATTGGCTGCCCCGGGGCGGTTTGCAGGAATTCGGCACACAAACGGGGTAAATCATGGACGCAACAAAATTGATCGAACAATTGCTTGGCGGCGCTGCGGGGCACGCGAATCAGGGACAGGCAAACCAGGGACAGCCCGGTCAGGCGGGTGGGCAGCCTGGAGGTCTTGGCGGAGGTCTTGGTGGCCTTCTCGGTGGCCTGGCGGCGAGCCTCGGCGGGCAAAATCAGGGCGGCGCTGCACCTCAGGGCGGTCAATCCGGCGGTCAATCTGGCGGTCTTGGCGGACTTTTGGGCGGTTTGCTTGGCGGCGGCAGGCGCAGTCCGGCGGTAGCCTGTTGCCCGGCGGTCTTGGCGGCTTGCTGAACCAGCTCAACAGCGCCGGAGGCGGCCTCGGCGGTATCGCGGCAGGCGGCCTCATGGGGCTGTTGGCGGGACGCTCCGGCGGCCTTGGCAATCTGGCGAAAATCGGCGGAGTTGCCGCAATCGGCCTGCTTGCGCACAATGCCTACAAGCAATGGCAGGCCAATCAGGGAAAGAGTGCGCCCGCCGAGCCGGACTTGCCGCAACAGCTGGCAGCGCCCGGCGCCGATGGAAATCCGTTTGCGTTCACACTTGTGCAGGCGATGATCTCCTCCGCCAACGCCGACGGCAACATTGACGCCGAGGAGCAGAAGGCAATTGCCGAACAGCTGGAGAAAATGGACCTGGATGCGGAAGGCAAGGCGTTTATCGCCCGCGCGCTGCAGGACCCGCCCAGCGCAGCGCAAATTGCCCAGCTCTCCAACGGCCCCGAACAGAGTGCGCAGATATATTTGATGGCGCGCGTGGCGATCAATCCCGATCATCCTGCCGAGCAGGCCTATTTGCAGGAACTGGCCTACGGTCTCGGCGTTCCCGAGGACCTGATCGCCCAATTGGAACAGCAGTTCAGCGGATCGCCGGCGTAAAAAGGTCCGCCGCAGGCGGGCATGAAACGAACCAGGGCCAGTCGGAAGTTCGACTGGCCTTTCTCTTGCCTGCGGCGGATTGCGCGTGGCGCGATCACGCCCATGTGTTCTGCCGCCTCTACAGGACACAGCGCGAATATGGTAGCGGACGGCTTCCAGCAACGAAGGGAAGTCCGGCATGCCGCTACATCTCGATGGCCTTGGTAACGGCCAGCTCGTACATGCGCCGCTGCTTGACCGGCGGACGTTTGCGACCGGCCTGATCGCAGGCCTGGCTGGGGGATTGACAGTTGGCGCGCCGGCAAGCGCGCAATCGGCCTACCTCTATCCGCTGAAGGGTGACGACGGCAAACGCGTGGTCAACTACCGGCTGCCGTCGCAATTGTCGGTTCATGACATTCCCGGCGTGCTCTGGGTTGGGTCACGTACGCCCGATGTGGTGATTGCAAAGTTCTTCGATTTCAATTGCCCCTATTGTCATCGCGCGATGGCCGATCTCGCCCGGATGATGAAGCGCGACAAGAACCTGCGGGTCGGGTTGGTCAACAATGCCGTGTTGTCACCCGGTTCGTTCCTCGCCGCCCGGGTTCAACAATCGGTTATGCGATTGCGCGGGCCGCGCACCGCCTACGCATTTACCCAACGGATGCTGCGCCGCCGGGGCCGCAAAGACGGTCTCGTGGCGCTGGGGGAAGCACGAAAGCTCGGCCTGTCCCGCGCCGACGTTGAAAAATCCGCTGACAGTGACGCCGTCGGCAGAGTCCTAGTTCGCCAGATGCGTTTGGCGCAAAGCCTGGGTTTTGTCGCGACCCCCTCGTTCATTGTCCACGGCATCGGTATCCTGGGCTATCCCGGACCGCGCGCAATGGCAAAGATGGTCGCCAGTATTCGCAAATGCGACAAGCCCGCGTGTCCGGCTTGAGCGCGACATGAAACTCGCCGCATTGACGCCTTTGCAACCCTGCCGCGATTTGGGATAGAAAATCGCAAGCACAAACATGTGCGGGCAGGGCAGGGCGTTCATGATCGAATCCGGACAATCTCAAATCCCGGTGGCGGCGGCAGCAGATGTCGTGGTGGCCGGCGCGGGACCGGGCGGGTTTGCAGCTGCCCTGCAAGCGGCCCGCATGGGATGCTCGGTTATTCTGATCGAGCGCTTTGATATGCCCGGAGGCGTGCATACGTCGGGCTTGCAGGGGGCAGCGAATGCCGGTGTCGGAGGTATACATTCCGAACTGATGCAGCGCTTCGACGAAGCCGGCTACATATACACCGCCACGGAGAAGACCCATCCCGACTGGGCAGGCAATCCGCTTTCGCATTACGAGCGAATGCACAAGCCGGATGCCGGTTTTGCCCGCGCAAGTTTCAACCCCGAAGGCGCGGGCTCGGTTATGACGGCCATGCTCGCCGAGGCTGGCGTTGAGACCTGGTACGGCGCAAGGTTCGTCGATTGCATTGTCGCAAGGGGTAGTGGCGCCGACAACGTCATCGAATCTGTTGTCGTCGAAACAGCGGCCGGCCGTCAGGCAATTTCCGGAAAAATATTCATCGACGGATCCGGGACAGCCGAAATGGTTGCCCGCGCAGGCGCGCCGTTTGTATCGGGCGGCGGCGGCCAGCCCGATGGCGCGGACTGGGATGGGATCGCACGGCCAATTCCCGGCGGACTCTTGTGGATCATGAGCGGGATCGATTTCGCCCAGACTGTTCGCCACCAGAAGACCGCCAATGACCCGAAACTGGAGAAGCTGATCGCCGAGGCAACCGCGGCGAGTGATCTTCCCGTAGGTCTTTACCGTCCGAAAATGGGTGGCGCCAACGTCTATGGCGAACATTATATCGGTCACCCCACATTGGACATGAGCCCGATGCTTGAGGATGGCACCTACATTATCTGGCAGAACGTGCCCTATGAATGGGCGCTGCACATGGATGAAAGCGCCAGCGACAATGCAAGGGCGACCTCTACCCTGCGGACGTTTGTTGATGCCGAAGCGCGTTTTTTGAAAAAATACGTTCCCGGCTTTGAGAACGCTGTCCTGCGCAATGTCGGCCGTTACGTTGGAATTCGCGATGGCCGCCATCCGCTAGGCGAACATGTATTTTGCATGGACGACGCCCGCAATGGCCATGAATTTCGCGACGCCGTAACAAGTCCCATGACCAAGACTTTCTTTTGGGACGGCTACCGCAAGCATACGTTCCAGGTGCCCTGGCGAAGTTTCCTGCCCAGGAAAATTGAAAACCTGATTTTGACGGGCGCATCGTTATCCTTCACCTACGAGACGATCTTCATGGTAATGCGAAACTTTCCGTGGTGTACGCAAACCGGGGAAATTGCCGGTTTTGGTGCTGCTCGCGCGATCGAAAAGAATATCTCGCCGAAAGCACTGGAGTGGAAGGTGCCGTATTTTTGACAACTTGGCGAGCGGGGGCAGTGGTATATGGGCCGCAATTTAAAGGCTGTTATCATCGGTGGCGGCATCGGCGGGCTGGCTGCAGCGATCGCCCTGCGGGCGCAAGCCGTGGAATGCGTTGTCTGCGAGTAGGCTCCAGATTTCAGCGATATTGGCGGCGGCCTCAATCTCAGTCCCAATGCATTGCAGTGTTTTCGAATGCTTAGCGTCGAGCAGGAAATGATCGCCGCCGGTTATCAGGACGAGTTTCAATATGCGCGAAACTGGCGGACAGGCGCAGTGGCGGCAAGTCAGTCGCGGCTGGCGGGAGTTGAAGACAAGTACGGCGCATCGTTCCTGACCATCCACAGGGCCGACGTCCAGAATATCTTGGCCGCGCAGCTCCCTGCCACGAGTGTTCACAAGGGCCTTGCCTGTACGGGCGTTGAAAGCGACGGCGAGAGGGCCGCTGCGACATTCTCGGATGGCAGCAGTGTTGAAGGCGACATCATCATCGGCGCGGCCGGGATTCATTCCGCCGTGCGGGCAAGCCTGTTCGGCAGGCAGGAGCCACGCTTTACCGGCTGCATCTGTTATCGCGGTATCGCCGATTATTCCGCGCTCGAGGGAATGCCGCTTACCGCGGGCCTCAATGCATGGTGGGGACCGGCGGGCCATGTTGTCTATTACCGGGTGCGCAAGGGCAAGCTGATGAACTTCGTTGCCCATTGCGACAGTGAAGCCTGGACCGAGGAATCCTGGACGCGCGAATGTTCACGAGAAGAAGTTATGGGAGCCTTTGCCCAATGGAGTCCTGATCTCTTGAATTTGCTGGGACGGTGCGAGCGCTATTACAAATGGGCGCTTTATGATCGCGATCCGCTACCCGAATGGGGCAAGCGGAGAGTTTCGCTGCTTGGCGATTCGGTGCATCCGATGTTGCCCTACCTTGGTCAAGGCGCTGCGATGGCGCTGGAAGATGCCTGTATACTTGCGCGCCTGTTAGCCGATCACGACGGCTCGCCGGAAACAATTTTGCGGCAATACGAGGCCATTCGCCGCCCGCGCGCAGCCCGGGTTCAATTGGCCTCCCGCGAACGGGCGAAGACCTATCATCTGAAATCGCCGCTGGCGCGTATCTGGCGGGACTTTAACATCGCGCTGCGAAAGCGGTTTTCAACGGACAAGTCGACACTACAGGCTGATTGGGTCTATCGCTACAATGTAGCCGAGACGCCGCTTGCCTGATCCTGATTGGCCACGTTTGAGGATAGAGCCATGTATGCCGATACCCCGCCGCTGCACATTGCAGGCCAACTGCTGCTGGCATTCCTGTTCCTGGGAACGCTGGTGATGAACTTCGGCTGGAAGCAACAGCAGCATGTTGACCGGATGGCCGCGTCCGGTGTGCCATTTCCGTGGTTGGTTCTTTACTGCGGTTTCGCCATGCAACTTGTTGGCGGCTTGATGATCGCATTTGATTGGCGCACGCAATGGGGGGCGATTATCCTGATTGTTTTCACCGCTGCCGCCTGCGTATTGTTTCATCGCTTCTGGGAAGTGGAAAACCCGCTGCAGCGTCACTTTCATGTCTCGACGCTGTTTTCAAATGCCGCCATCATCGGTGCGCTGTTGTTGATCATGTGAGAGAAATTCGGAGGTCGCGTTGTTTTACGCCGGAAGTTCCGCACTGGAAATTGTCGCCCAGCTGTTGATTGCAAACCTGTTTATCGGCACGGGAATTATCAATGCAGTGTGGCGTCAGGCCGGGATCATTCCGCGCATGGGCCAGACTGTGCCTTATCCGAGAGCTTGCCTCTACATTGGATTTGTAATGCAGTTTACCGGCGGCATCATGATTCTTATCGACTGGTACGCCGCCTACGGTGCGATGTTGTTGATTTTTTTCACGCTCCTTGCCGCTGTCATATTCCACCGCTTTTGGGAAATGCCGGATCCGTACAAATACGACACGCACAGGCAGTTTCTGTTCAACAATGGTGCGGTGATAGGCGGCTTGATGCTGATTATTGCCCTAAACTAGAAGACGTATAACGCGGGGAAATTCCCCGCGTCCTCCGCCTGAGCCAACCCGGCCACGTAGAAGTGCAATTCCGGGTGGAATCCGTTTGCCTACTTTGCCTTCATCTCGCTCGACGAATTGAAGACCGCGTGCAGATTGCGCGCATAGTCGACAGCGCCCGGCACATCCATCGTCATCGCGCGGATGAGATATTCCTTCGCGCCTTCCGTTGCAATCCGCGGCGCTTTCAGCATTTGCTGGCAAAGTGCATCGACTTTTGCGTCCAGCTCCGCTCCCGGCGCCGTGTCACTGCATATACCATATGCGATAGCCCGTTCCGCGGATATTTCGGCGACGGAATAGAGCATGTAATTGATGCCCTTCCGGCTGCCGCGATCGATGAGCGACGACAGGACCATCGTCGGCAGTATGTTGTGCGCCATTTCGTTGATCTGGAAAATTGCGTCGTCGGCGGCAATCGTAATATCGGAGACGGATGCTAGAGAACACCCAAAACCGACCGCCTTGCCGCGTACTTTGGCGATGACCGGAATCTTGCAATAACGGATCGAAGCATAGCAATCGAATACGATGTCGGAATTACGGCGGCGATCGAGAGCCTCGTCGCTGTCGGCAGGGATCCGGCCGTGCATGGCGCGCCCGCGGCAGAAAACATCGCCTGCACCGGTCAAGACGACGAGGCGCGCTTTTTCGTGCGCGGTGTACATGATGTGCGTCAACTCTACCGCCATGTGGTCGGTGGCTGCGTTGCCATCGTCGCCGCGGTTAAGGGTGACTGTCAGGACCTCGTTTTCGATGGATGTCAGAATATCGCTCATACCAGTGCCTTTCACCTTGCGTTCTGTTACGCTTCCTCGTTGTTCATTGTCGTGTTCTCCGCCAAAAACCGCCTCGTTATGCGGGTGGCTTTAGTGGAGTTTGGGCGGCCGGAACATGCGCGTCCGGTCATCTGACTGGATTTCCATTTCCATGGTTTGATCGTCACGGACTATCGTCAAACTAACGCTCGCCCCGGCTTCGCCCTGGGCCTGGATAAGGCGGTACAGGTTTGCCAGGGATGTTACCGGGCGCCCGCCGACTGCCTCGATAATGTCGCCATTGTGGAGATTGGCTCGCCGCGCCGGCCCGCGCTGGCTGCGCCCAACAACAACGATCTTGTCTTCCAGCTCGGTCGCATACAGTCCGAGCCACGGTTTGGGCGGCTCTTTCCGACGGCCGAATTTCATCAGATCCGGCAAGATCGGTTCCAGCAGGTTTATCGGGACAATCATGTTCATGTGCTCGCCGGATTCCCCGCTGGCGCCTTGCTCCAGATGCAGGGAACCGATGCCAATCAACTCACCGCGCTCGTTGAACACGCCGGTGCCTCCCCAGTTCGGATGGGCCGGCGCGGTGAAGAGTGCATCGTCGATGACGTATTCCCAGTAGCCGGCGAATTCCTGCCGCGCGACAATGACGGCGGCGACCGAGCGCTGGGGCCCGCCGGCGCCGGCCACCAGAACATTGTCGCCGACGCGCGCATCAGTTGCGATACCCATCTTCGCGACCGGCAAGTCAATGTGCGCAAGAGCCTGTACGAGCCCGAAGCCGGTCTCCTGATCATACGCAAGCGGATGGCCGGGGAACAGACGACCATCGTTGGCCCGGATCCATATCTCCTCGGCCTCGCTGATCAGGTAGCCGATCGTCAGCACGATTCCACGTTCGCTGATAAGCACGCCGTTTCCGGCCCGCTCCGTTCCCAGCGTTTCGGCGGTGAAGGCGTCTTCCGGAATCCGCGAGGATATGGTCACAATGGAATCCAATACCTGCGCCAAATCGAAATCGTAATCTTCCGGAGCTGGTTGGAGCGCGGACGGGATCTTCCAGTCAGGGCTAGCCATGGAATCTTCTCTCCAAAATTCGGACGCCAATTCCTGAGATAGTACGTTCACATCCATTTGGCCAGAATGTCGCCGGCAGATCGTGGCAATCGCGGGGTTCAGGCGACGAAGTGCGCAGGCCGGATGTGCGCTGGCGCACATTTCGGGAAACCGATTATGCGCAATCTGCCGAACCATATACAATCGGCATGCAAGATGATTCTGCCAGTTGCCGCCCGAATGGCGGCAAGAGATGCGGTGAAATGTGCGGTTGAGGTTTAGCCTGCCGTGCAAGGCAGGTGCGAATTGAGCGACGATAGCAACAAGCGCCGCCGCAGGCGGCGGAAGAGTTCCAATGCCGGCGGCAAGTCCAATCCGTGGCTTGCGGCCTTGGCAAACCGTATGTCCGGCGGCGGCCGCCAGACCCCTCCTCAAACCTCCCAAAGGGGATTTCCCATGATCAATTTGGCTCGAATCCTGATCGCCATCGCGGTGATCATCGGCATCCTGTTCGTTGGCGGATCGTTCTACACGGTCGACCAGGGTGAGCGCGGGGTCATTCTGCGTACAGGCAAGGTCGTTGGTACCGCACAACCCGGCCTTGGTTTCAAGATTCCGTTTCTTGACAGGGTCGTGAAGATTTCCACCCAGACGCAGACTTATACCTGGAACAAGGTGAATTCCTATTCTGCGGACCAGCAGCCGGCAGACCTGAAAATTTCGGTCACGTTCCGGGTTGCGCCAGACAAGGTCGGGGAAATCTATTCGAAATTCGGCAGTATCCAGGGGGCGGTGAGGCGTATCGTCAGTCCGATCGTCAACCGCGATGTCAAAATCGTCTTCGGCGGCTATTCTGCCGTGCGGGCCATTCAGGAGCGCGGCAAACTGAACTCGGATTCGCGCGAGGCGGTTCGCAAGGCCTTGCAGGGTGAACCGCTAATCCTCTCCAGCCTCCAAATTGAAAGCATTGATTTTTCACGGGAATATATCCGCTCCGTGGAACAGCGCATGCAGGCTGAAGTTGAGGTTCAGAGGCTTCGGCAAAACGCGTTGCGCGAAAAGGTGCAGGCCCAGATCACGGTAACCAAGGCCAAGGCTTCCGCCGACGCAATCCGCGCCCGCGCCCAGGCCGATGCTGATGCAATCAAGCTACGCGGCCAGGCGGAGGCCGCGGCCATTGACGCCCGTGGGCGGGCGTTGCGCGACAACCCGCAGCTTATCGGTCTGGTGCAGGCAGAAAAGTGGAATGGCCAATTGCCGACGACCATGGTCCCGGGCGGCGCACTGCCGATGCTGAACCTGAACCAGGCCCTCAAAAAAACCGGAAACTGACCTATATTGATCGCGGGCCTTTGAGTTGACGCAAAAGGCTCGCGTTTTACGGCCCGGCGTGGTACCCGCTGCCGGGAACGTAGCGGGTGCTATGAGATTGTTGGCGTGTTCCCAGTGCAGGCGGATGCGCATGCGTGCCGGATTGGCGCGGAGATTACCGGGTAGTAGATGACTGACATATTCCGCGAAGTCGATGAAGAGGTGCGCCGCGAGAAGGCCACGCGCTTCTGGAACAAATATCAGAACTACATTATCGGGCTGGCGCTGATAATCGTGATTGGCGCCGGCGGATGGCGGTTCTGGGAGTATCAGCAGCGTACCGCTGCTGAGGCTGCAGGCCAGGAGTTCCACGAAGCACTGCGGCTCGCGGACGAAGGCAAGACAAAGGATGCCGAGGCGGCCTTTGAGAAAATCGCCAAGAATGGCCCGAAGGGTTATTCGGCGCTGGCAAAGCTGCGAGCCGCGATCGAGCTTCAAAAGAAGGACAAGCAGGACGCCCAGAAGGCCTTTGAGGCCATCGCCGCCGATCCAAGAGTGGATCCGGTTTTGCAGGAGGCAGCCAAAATACGCGCAGCTGCGATCGCGATCGATTCCGAATCCTATGACAAGCTGAAAGCCCGCGTGGAGCCGTTGTCGAAGGCGGGAGCCCGTTTTCGCTATGTGGCTCTGGAACTTCTCGCAGTTTCAGCGATCAAGGCGAAAAATTACGATGCAGCTACATCCTGGCTTGATCTGTTGATATCGAGTCCGTCAGCGCCGGCAACCGCGCGCCGCCGGGCCAACGCCATGCAGGGCCTGGTGGCAGGTAGCAGGGAAGCCAAATCCGGTGCAGGCAAGTCAGGAACGAGCAAGTCCGGCAAGAAATAGCGTTCCGGCGTCGATTTTGGTCCAGCCAGCGCTCAGCGAGTGAGTGAAATGTTGCATCGCTGTACCCGTGAATTGACTGACCTCAGCCCAAGCTGTGTTTGGGCAATTTTGCTTCGACGGTAGTTTGAAAACCCATGTCGTTCGTTTTGGCCATAATTGGCCGCCCCAATGTCGGCAAGTCGACCTTGTTCAACCGATTGGTTGGCAAGAAGCTGGCGCTTGTCGACGACCGGCCGGGTGTCACCCGTGATCGGCGCGAAGGCGAGGCAAAGCTCGGCGACCTGGTTTTTTCAATCATCGATACCGCGGGCTTGGAAACCGGCGCCCAGGAGACATTGACCGGCCGGATGCGCGCCCAGACCGAGGCTGCGGTTGAGAGCGCCGACGCTATCCTGTTCATGATTGACGCCCGTGCCGGACTCTTGCCGGAAGACCGGCATTTCGCTGACCTTGTCCGGCGCGCCGGCAAGCCGGTGATCCTCGTTGCCAATAAGGCCGAAGGCAAGGCCGCAACTCCGGGCATCTATGAGGCGTATGCTCTTGGGCTTGGTGATCCGGTTCCCCTGTCGGGAGAACACGGTGATGGCTTTTCCGATTTGTACGATGCGATCCGCGTGTCCCTGCCGGAGCAAACCGAGTTGCCGGACGGAGACGATGGCGGGGAAGCCCCGCCGCTGGTGCTGGGTGATGACGAAGACGGCAGCGAACTGGATCCGGAGAAGCCGCTGCGGATCGCGATAGTCGGGCGCCCGAATGCCGGCAAGTCGACGCTGATCAACCGTATACTTGGTGAAGAGCGGCTGCTCACCGGACCGGAAGCTGGTATCACTCGCGATTCCATATCGGTGGACTTTTCTTTCCCGACGGCAGGCGGGGAGCGGCGGGAAATGAAGCTGTTCGATACCGCCGGGATGCGCCGCCGCGCCAATGTTCAGGAGAAGCTGGAAAAACTTGCCGTTGCCGACGCCTTGCGCGCTATCCGCTTTTCCGAGGTTGTCGTCGTTTTGCTGGATACCCAGATACCGTTCGAGAAACAGGACCTGACGATTGCCGATTTGGCCTGCCGCGAAGGCAGGGCGATCGTAATTGCCATCAACAAGTGGGATCTGGTTTCAGATACGGGTGCAGCGCTCGCGGATATGCGCGAACGGGCAGCCAGGCTGCTGCCGCAAATCCGGGGCGCCCCGGTTGTGCCGGTCTCCGGGGTGACAGGGGCGGGCATCGACCGGCTCCTGAGCGCCATTGTCGCGGTGCATGAAACCTGGAATCGCCGGATCGCGACGGCGCGCCTCAACCGTTGGCTGTCTGAAGTTGTGGAGCGCTCTCCGCCGCCAGCAGTGTCGGGCCGGCGAATAAAAATCCGCTATATAACCCAGCCGAAGGCGCGGCCGCCGCATTTCACGATATTTGGCAATCAGCTGTCTGCGCTGCCGGCTAGCTACGAACGCTACTTGATCAACAATTTGCGTGAGCATTTTGAATTGCCCGGGGTGCCGATCCGCATTTCCCGCCAGACCGGCAAAAATCCTTACGACAAGGAAAAAGGCAAACGGAAAATCCAGTAAGCTGTCATCATTGCGGTGACTGGAATTTCTTCACGCTGTTGTCCGCAAGATCGTAGAGCATTCCTGTATGTTGCCAGGACGGCTGGCAGGCCAGCGCCAGTGCCGGCGCAATTTCTTCCGGTGTCGGCAGGGTCGCAGGATCCTCTCCCGGCATGAGCCGGGCGCGCATATGCGTGCGCACATGCCCTGGCGCTACCGCTATCACATTGACCGATGTCTGGGCTGTTTCCGCCGCGTAGGACCGGACCATCGCCTCCAGCGCTGCCTTCGTTGCGGCATAAAGCGTCCTGAACGGCGGCAAGTCGGCGCGGTGACCCGCGCTTGAAGTGATCATCGCGACCCGCCCGGCATCCGAGGCGCGCAGCAGCATGTCCATGGAACGAAGTAAACGATAATTGGCGGTTACATTGACGGCGAAGACATCCTCCCATTCCTTGGGCTCGATGTGCGCGAGCGGCGTAATCGGTCCCAGCACGCCGGCATTGGCGGCAAGGATGTCGAGCTTGCCCCAACGGTCAAAAATCGCCCGCCCAAGGCGATCAAGGGCATCGAAATCCCGCAAGTCACAGGGTGCGAGTGTTGCTTCCCTGCCCAACTTACGGATTTCGTCGTCCAGTTCCTCGAGCGCGCCCTGCGTCCTGGCCAGCGCAATCACGTGGGCTCCCTGCCGGGCCAGCTCGAGCGCCAGTCCGCGGCCAATGCCGCGCGACGCGCCGGTTATCAGGGCGATACGGTTTTCAAGTGGGAGAGCCATGATTGTTCGATATCGTTCGGGCCCAGATGGTCCCGGGCTACACCGCCTCGGTAAGCAGGGATAATTGCTGCGACGCTGGTTTGCCAGTGAGATCCGTCAGTGGCGTCGGGTAGTCGCCGGTAAAACAATGATCGGTGAATTGCGGCTGATCATTGTCTCGCAGTTCAAAACCCATCGCCCGGTAAATGCCATCGATGGACAAGAAGGCGAGCGAATCCGAACCGATAAACGCCCGCATTTGTTCCAGCGAGTGCGTTGCCGCCAGCAGTTTCTCGCGCACGGGGGTATCGATCCCGTAGTAATCCGGGTGGGTGATCGGAGGCGACGAAATCAGGAAATGCACTTCGCGCGCGCCCGCATCGCGCATCATCCGGACGATCTTAACAGAAGTGGTTCCGCGCACGATGGAATCGTCTATCAGGATTATCCGTTTGCCTGCAACAACGCTCTTGTTGGCGCTGTGCTTGAGCCGGACGCCGAGTTCCCGGACGGTCTGTGTCGGTTGAATGAACGTGCGGCCGACGTAATGGTTGCGTATGATGCCAAGCTCGAACGGAATTCCTGATTGCTGGGCATAGCCGATTGCCGCTGGCACACCCGAATCCGGTACCGGTACAATGACGTCGGCATCAATAGCGTTCTCGATCGCCAACTCGGCGCCCATGCTCTTGCGGACTTCGTAGACCGGGCGCCCCTGAACTACCGAATCCGGCCGCGCAAAATAGATGAACTCGAATATGCAGGGCCGCTCCTGCTGTGGCGGAAACGGTTTGTGGCTTTCGATACCTTCGTCGCTGATGACGACGATTTCTCCGTTCTCGATGTCGCGGACGAAACTTGCACCAATCATGTCCAGCGCGCAGGTTTCTGACGCCAGCACGTAGTTTCCGTTGAGTCGTCCCAGCACCAGCGGACGAATTCCAAGCGGATCGCGCATGCCGATCAGCTTCTTGTTGGTCAGCGCGACGAGTGAATAAGCGCCCTCCAATTGCCGGACAGCCTCGATGAACCGGTCCAGCAGGCGATCCTTGCGGCTGCGCGCCACCAGATGAAGAATGACCTCGGTATCCGACGTCGACTGGAAGATCGACCCGCCGCCGATGAGATCGCGGCGCAGGGCCGCTGCATTGGTTAGGTTGCCATTGTGGGCAACCGCAAAACCGCCGGAATGGAGTTCCGCGAACAGCGGTTGAACATTGCGCAAAGCCGGTTCGCCTTGGGTAGAATAGCGCACATGACCGATTGCAGCCGGGCCCGGCAGCCGTTCGATGGTTGAAACCTTGGAGAAATAATCGCCGACCAGCCCGATGCGCCGTTCCGAATGGAAGTGCTCGCCATCGAAGCTGACTATTCCGGCCGCCTCCTGGCCGCGATGCTGCAATGCGTGCAGACCAAGCGCTGTCAATGCGGCCGCATCGCCGCAATTGAATGCACCAAATACCCCGCATTCTTCATGCAACCTGTCGGATTCCAGCTCCTGCTGGCTGATTTCCTTCATCGCTGTTCCCGGTCTGATCGCGTCCGCGGGTTTGCCCAATGTCTTGTCCATCGTCACTAGAAACCCTGGTCTGGGATCGTTGCTCACGTGTAGATCTGGCGCGGCATTGCTGGCGCGGGTCCCCGACTTCGACGAAGCGAATCCATTACAGCATGGCACGCATTATCAACCGTAAAAAAGGTCTGTCCAATTTACTGCGAACTGGCCGGGTTTCCCGCTGGCTTGGTGTTCAGGTCCTTGGGACGCAACTTCTTCAGGAACGTGTTGTTCGGATCATCCGGCAGCAACGCCATCAACTGCTCACCGGTGTTTTGAAGCAGCGGCCGTGTTTTTGCATTCTTGACCCATTGCGGCTGCGACTTGTCCGGTACAAGCCAGTTGAAGAACAGGAAGGCTACAACGCACAACAACAGCCCGCGGGCCGCCCCGAACAGGAACCCGAGCGATCGGTCAAGGGCGCCGACTTTGGAATCGAGAATTGCATCGGAGATTTTTACCGTGATCAGCGAAACGATGATCAGCGTCAGGAAAAATATAATCGCTGCCGAAGCATAGGGCAGGATTGCTTCTTTTGGGATATAGGGTTTGAGATATGGCACTCCGGCCGGATAAAAATAATAGGCGGCGGCCGCGGCTATGCCCCAGGACGCTATCGCCAGTACCTCGCGGGTAAAGCCTCGCAGCATCGACAACAGCGCTGAGACCAGGACAACAACAATCAAGCCAAGATCAAGATATGAGGGCATAAACGGCGCTCGCGTATTACCAGTGCATTGAGCGAGAAGTGGCGACCGGTTCTCGCAAAATACAATGCTTTACTCTTTTAACCCAACCGGCTTGCAGGCGTATTGGCGCTGCGGTCCAATCGCAAGCTGATCAATACGGCAAAAGCTGGAGGCATCATGCGATTCAAAGTCAGTGACTGCGGATCGGAATACAACGCACCCTGTTTCTGCTGCCGCCCGCAGAAGCGATAGCCTTATACCGGAGGTCCGCCAATCCGTCACCCCGAAACAGCGTCGCCGCCGGATGGACGCCGGTATTCTGGCAATTAGTCCACAGCGGTTTTATTATTCTGCGGCGATTGCGGTCGGCCCGGTTTCGCGGCGCCTGCGCGTACCGCCTGCTGCTATATCCGCGACAAGCGCCGAAATATGGCTGATCGCGCGCAACGAGACTGCATTTTCCTCGTCTTTCTTGATCGCAGGAGCAATCGCCGCTCCGAATCCGAGCTTGTGGGCCTCTTTCAACCGCTGGGTGCTGTGGGCGACCGGCCTGATGGCGCCCGACAATCCAACTTCGCCGAAAAACACCGTCTGCGCCAGCAATTCCGTCCCCGCAAGAGAAGACACCAGCGCGGCCGCCACCGCCAAATCGGCAGCGGGCTCAGAGATCCGCAAGCCCCCTGCGACGTTCAGATAGACGTCGTGCTGGCCGAATCGGATGCCGCCATGGGCTTCCAGAACCGCCAGGACCATTGCCAGCCGGCTCGGGTCCCAGCCGACCACCGCCCGCCGCGGCGTTCCGAACGCGGTTGGCGACACCAGCGCCTGAATTTCGACAAGCAGCGGCCGGGTGCCCTCGATTCCCGCAAACACCGCGGTTCCCGCCGCGGCGCCTTCGCGGCTGGACAGAAACAAGGCCGACGGATTTGCCACCTCCTGCAGGCCGCCGCCGGTCATTTCGAAAACACCGATTTCGTCGGTCGGTCCAAAGCGGTTCTTGACTGAGCGAAGAATACGAAATTGGTGACCACTATCCCCCTCAAACGAGGCGACCGCATCGACCATATGCTCAACCACGCGCGGCCCGGCGATTTGTCCGTCCTTGGTAACATGGCCAACCAGGATGACGCAGGAGCCCGTGGTTTTGGCGTAGCGGATCAGCGCCTGCGCCGCCGCACGTACCTGCGTGACGGTGCCTGGTGCAGAATCGACGGCGGAGGTCCACATCGTCTGGATGGAATCGATAACCAGCAGCGCTGGGACCTTTCCCTCGCGCAAGGTCGCGCAAATATCCTCGACACTGGTTTCGGCCGCCAACTCCACTGCCGCTCCGTCAAGGCCGAGCCGCCGGGCCCGCAGCCGCACTTGCGCCACGGCTTCCTCGCCCGAAATATAAACAACCCGTTCTCCACGCCGCGCCAGCGCGGCGCAAGCCTGTATCAACAGGGTCGATTTGCCTATTCCCGGCTCACCGCCAAGCAAAAGAACCGATCCGGGAACAAAGCCGCCGCCGGTCACCCGGTCCAATTCATGCATGCCGGAAATGACGCGTGGCGCCTCGGGCGAATTGCCACTCAACCCTTCCAGTTCGAATATCCGCCCCTTGCCGGGTGCATTGCGAGCCCCGATGCCGGCGCTGCCGCCTTCCTCCACATAGCTGTTCCAGGCGTTGCATTCCTCGCAACGGCCAACCCAGCGGGTGCTGACCGTACCGCAATTCTGGCAGACAAAGTTGTTCCGCGACTTTGCCAAACTAGCTCTCCGCTTGCGGAGCAGCGCACCGCCGGCTCATGTGTTCCTGCAATCCGGTCAGCCGTGCTTCCAGCGCCTGTTCTATCTTCAGCAGGTCCTTCAGCGCTGCAGCAACGTTTAACCGCGCCTCCGCCAGGGCTTGCGAAGCGTCCAGGCGCCTGACTTCAGGCAGGACTACCGGGCTGGCCGGAACGAAATCCTCGGTGCTGCCTGGCGACTCAGGAGCATTTTGCCTGGCCCGATTTGCGCGGCCAGCAGGATTTTCGATGTCAAAATCGCAGGAAACGTATCGGGGAAGTGACTTTTCAAGGATGGCGAGCATTGGTTCGGCTCCAGAATCGCTAGTGTGACTAGAACAATACTAGAACGTTCTGGTTTTGTCCAGTCAGCATGGACATTTGATCCCGGTCCTGCACAATCCGCTAGGCGAACTACAGGCGAACTACAGGCGAACTACAGG
>CAZTMN010000046.1:17009-30095 GCA_964615275.1 uncultured Beijerinckia sp.
TGGAGTTGTATTCCACACTTACGTGCCCGTCGTGCGGCAGCGCGCGCCGCGAGGAAATGCCGGTCGACGCCTGCATGTTCTTTTTCAAGTGCGATAGCTGTGGCGTTCTCTTGAAGCCCAAGCCGGGAGATTGCTGCGTGTTCTGCTCTTTTGGCGATGTGCCTTGTCCGCCGATCCAGGAAGCGCGCGCGACCGGTGGCGAGGCATGCTGCGCCCCTCCGCCGGGACAACCTCCCGGGCTTCCGGACGATCCCGCTAGGTAAGCGGCAAGTATTCGCGGTGGTACCTGCTTCCTAGGGACGTCAGGATTTCATAACCAATCGTTCCCGCATGTCCCGCCAGCTCATCGACGCCGGCAAAGGGTCCCAATATTTCGGCGATCGCGCCGGGAAAGACCGCATCGTCCGGTGCATCGGTCGTGTCCAGTATTGTCAAGTCCATGGATACGCGTCCGGCCACGGGGCAGGGGTGTCCCCCGATCTGGATATTGGCTGGATCGCCCGGGCCGCCGGCAGCGCGTAACAGGCCATCGCCATAGCCGATGCCAATCACCGCCAGGCGGGTCTTGCGTTCCGCGCGCCACACGCCGTTGTACCCTGCGGTTTCACCGGGCATCGCGTAATGCACCTGCAGGACCGGGGCTGTCAGATGCACCACTGGCCGCATTGGATTGGGCTGGCCCGGGCACGGATTGCCGCCATAAAGCGCATAGCCTGGCCGCACGAGTTCGAAATGCGGTTTTTGCGGCAGGAAGATGCCTGACGAATTGGCAAGACTGGCAGGTATACCTGGAAAACACTCGCGTACGGCAGCAAAGGCATCGATCTGTTGTTGATTGATCGCCGCGGCCGGTTCTTCCGACGCCACAAAATGGCTCATGACAAAATCAATTCCAGCCTGCCGGTTCGCATTGGTCGTGGCGGCTATGTCAGCCGCTTCCTCGGGCCGGAAACCCAACCGGTTCATGCCGGTGGACAATTGCAGGCCAAACCCGGAAATGGTTTTGCCACCAGCCGGCTGGCGCCAGAGCTGCAGATCCTCCAAGCAGCCAATGACCGGACGGACATTTGCTTCGAGCAGGGCGCGCGCCTCCGCCTCGCCTCCGGTAAATCCGTTGAGCGTGTAAATGCGGATACTTGTGTCCGGCAACAAGGTCCGCAGCCGGATTGCTTCGCTGGAATGGGCCACGAAAAACGTCTGGCAGCCTGCTGTGGCCAGCGCAGGGCCAACCTGATCGAGACCCGTGCCATAGGCATCGGCCTTGACCACAGCGGCGCATTCGGACGGGGCCACGCGGCCGCGCAGGTACCGCCAGTTTGCCGCAATGGCGTCGAGATCAATGGTCAGGACAGCCTGCGCCAGGTGACGGGGGACATTGTTTCTGGCTCGTTTCATGCGCAAGGATGTAGCATGGGCAAAAGAATGCCGGTAGCATTGCTGCTGTTGCCCGACGGTCGGCAACGGTAAATATTCACGGGGCGGAGATGCCGCTGTGCGGCACAGCCTGTAGTTTGTCCGTTTTCCGGTTGGCCGTTGTAGTCAGTCCGGCAGGTCCGCCAAAAGTGTGCTTGACTTGATGCCGGACTGCGGCTGACATTAGCGCCTGAATGACAATATATTTCGCCAAGTCAAATTTGGTGTTCGCACAGGAGGGAAACAATGAAAAAATTTGCGTTGGCAATAGCTACGCTTGTGGGTGGAAGCCTGCTCATCGGCACTGGCGCGCAGGCCACCACAACATGGGTCTGCAACGTTTTTACCGGGCCGAAACATTTCGTCAACAAGGGGCTGAAGGCCTGGGGCCGTGATGTCCGCAAGGTCACAAAAGGTGAAGTGAAGGTTCGTTTCCTGCCGAGCAGCGCCGCGCCGCCGCCCAAGCAGATAGACGGCATCGTTGGCGGCACATTCGATTGCGCCTTTATTTTCCATGCCTTTACAGCCAAGCGCGCCGTCGGATCCGCTTTTGGCATTCTGCCGTTCATCAGTGAAGCGGGAAGCAGCATTGCCTCCGTCGCATATTGGCGCGTTTGGAACAGGCATTTTGCTGCAAAGCAGGAGTACGAAAAGCACGGCATCAAGATCATTTCGATGTTCCAGTTCCCTGGCGTTCAATTCTTTACGTCTCAGGACAAGCCGATCAATTCGATCGCGGATATGAAGAACATGAAAATGTGGGCGCTCGCCGGTACATCGTCACGCACACTCAAGGCGGCTGGTGTAAATCATGTTTCTGGTCCAGCCGCGCGCATGGCGGAATTCACTCAGACCAAGGTTGTTCAAGGGCTCGCCGGCACCACCAGGGCCGGTATCGTCAATTTCGCAGGGGTACAGTTTCCAAAGTCCGGAACCATCACCAGGAAATCCATCATGATGCCTTCCTTTGCCTGGATGGTCAGTCTGAAAAAGTGGAATGCCCTGACTGCCGCGCAGCGCAAGGCGATCATGTCCGTATCGGGCGAAAAGATTGCTGCCCGCATCGGCAAGGATGGCGATGCCTTTGAAGTTGTCGCGGAGAATAAGTTGAAGAAAGTCGGCGTCAAATTTGTCAAGGCCAGTTCGAAGTTCGAGGCCGATCTGTCCGCGGCCGCCAAGCCGCAAATCGATGCCTGGTTGAAGCGCGCCAAGGGCGTTGGTGTTGATGGCAATGCGGTGCTCGCCGACTACGCCAAGGAAATTACGGGCCTGATGAAAAAATAATCGGGAAGGCTTCCGGCGAGTTTGACGCTGGGACGCCAGGAAACAATGCGCCGGGGACTTTGGTTTCCGGCGCAGGCCAATAAACTTCTTGTGCGAGGAGTGCGCTGCACACCAGGCTGGCGGCAGCGGACGATGCGATGATAGCCATCACCAACGTATTGCATGTAATCGTCAAATGGTTGGCGGCCATCGCGCTGCTATTGATGATGTGCCTGACCTTTGTCGACGTCAACCTGCGCTACTGGCTGGGGCAGCCGATCCTCGGCAGCAATGAAATGACCGAATATTTGCTCGGAACGATTGTGTTTGCGGGCCTCGTTATCGTGACTGGCGAACGGTCGCATATCGTCGTGACGCTGTTCGAGCCCTTCTTCGAACGCAATGTACCGCGCTTTTATTTCTGGCTCGGGATCGTCACCAATATCGCCGGCATAGTCGCGGTCACCTACCTGATCATGAACTACTCCTATTTCATGTACACGCAGGGTAACGATACCGAAATCCGCCATTGGCAATGGTGGTGGCTTGGCGCCTTGATGTCGGTGCTTTGTGTTTTCGCCATTCTCATGTCGATACGTGCAATCAAAAATCCGATTGAAGCCATGCGGGTAACCGAAGACGGTGATTCCCCGGGCGACAGAAAGACCAAACCGGAAACCGGCGTTGATGGAGCGGCCCTGTGACAGAAGCGCTCATTGCATTTGCCGTCATCCTGGTCCTGAGTTTCGCCGGTATCCCGCTGGCCTATGCAACGCTTGCGGTCGGCTTTTTTGGCTTCTGGTATATTCGTGGCGATCTCAACGGCGCCCTGACATTGTCGGGGCAGGAGATATTCGATTTCTCGACCTTGTTCGGCCTGTCCGTCGTCCCGCTGTTCATAATGATGGGCACGTTGATCCAGCGCGCCAATATTTCCGACGAATTGTATGAGGCAGGCTACGCCTGGGTGGGCAAGTTCAAGGGCGGCCTGGCCATGGCGACAGTCTTGTCGTGCGCCGGGTTTTCAGCCGTAAGCGGCAGTTCTCTTGCGACAGCCGCGACTATGGCCCGCGTCGCCATGCCGCCAATGCGCCGCTATAACTACAAGGATTCACTGGCATCCGGGACGCTGGCCGCAGGCGGTACGCTGGGTATTCTGATCCCCCCAAGCGTGCCGATGATCATTTACGGCATCGTGACTGAATCCAACATTGGCGCAATGTTTGTTGCCGGTATCATCCCGGGCATCATCCTGACGCTGTCTTATCTGGGCGCGGTTTACGTCAGCGTGCTGGTTAAACCGGAACTGGGCCCGCCCGGTGAGCCGGTACCCTGGGCCGAGAAATGGCGCACGCTTTACAAGACCTGGCCGATCATCGTGTTGTTCGGCATCGTGCTTGGCGGAATTTATCTGAGCGTTTTCACGCCGACGGAGGCGGGAGCCGTTGGTTGTGTCGGCGCGTTCATATTTGCCCTGTCGCGCGGCCGTATGTGGAGCATTCGTGAGAACATCGAGGTTGCGGCTGACGCTGCCATTGTTACGGCGCGGATATTCGTCATCGGCGGCGCTGCGTTGATCTTCGGGCAATTCATGAACTTCGCCGGCCTGTCCAGCGAATTGGTTGATATTACCGATGGCATGAATCTGGGACCTTATACGCTGCCCCTGGTTATTTGCCTGATTTGCGTATTGCTTGGAATGATATTCGAGAGCATCGGTATCCTGTTGCTGATTGTCCCGGTCTTTCTTCCGTCGCTGCAAAACGTTGCTGACGCTTCCGGCATGGATCCGTCGCTCTACATGATATGGTTCGGCATTGTCGTGATCATCGTTGTGGAACTTGGCCTGATCACGCCGCCGATCGGAATTAACGTCTTTACGGTGAAATCCGTGATCCCCGATGTCGAGCTGACAAAGATATTTGCCGGCGTGATGCCGTTTGTGGTTGCCGACCTGGTAGTATTGGCGCTGATGTTTCTCATACCGTCGCTTGCGGTGTTTCTGCCCTCGTTCATGCCCGGCTTTTGACCGGGCATGTAGGGGCAAAAACAAACTGGGCGCGCGTCACGGATTGGAATTGAGAAATTCACGCAATAGCGCGTTGAATTCTTCCGGGCGTTCCCATTGCACAAACCTGCCGGCACCCTCGATCATGGGCGCCTCACGAAAATTTGTCATGCCCGCAAGCTGCTCTGGTTGATCGGGAAATGGGTCCTTGTCGCCGCAAATGCCGAGCGCGGGAACCGTCACATCCTCAAGCGGTTTAATGAGATCAGGAACCGAGGTGGCGAATTCCAGCATTCCGGTCCTGTATTCGTGCAGCGGGTGGCGGCCAAACAGCTGGATACATTTCTCGCGGATCGGCGAATCCGTGTTGATCACCATGTAGACGCTGCGGCCGGCCTCACGGCGCAGGAAGTCCAGCATTGCCTCGCGCCCTTCCGTTTCAAGTATAGCGCAGACCCGTTCGTTTGCCTTTACCCAGCGGTCGAAATAGAGCCGGGCTTCATGCAATTCGCTCCAGGCGACAAATGTAAGCGCACGTACGTTGTCCGCATGGCGGATTGCGTAATTGGCCGCGATCGTGGTTCCGAATGCGACCGCGACGATCGCAGGCCGCTGAATTGCGAAATGATCTATCAGGCCTTCCAGGTCCCGGGTCTGGTTTTCCAGTGAATAACCATATTCGGGCGCGCCGGTTCCGAAATGTCCGCGGCGATTGTAGGTCAGACAGCGGTGATCACGCGCAAACTCCGATATCTGGTGCTCCCAGTAATCCGTGCCGTGTATCTCGCCATGAATGAAGACGAGGTCGGGACCTTCGCCTCGAATTTGACAGTCAAAATCCCAACCGTTTATGTGCACTTTTGCCATGGGGTTAAGCTCCGCTGGTCGTTTCGTATTCCGCGCTGCATGTGAGCCATTCATCTTCGGCGCTGGCGATCGCCTTTTCAAGCTCGGCGCGCTGGCGCGCCAGCTCACCTGCCTTGTCCGGGTTCCTGCTGAAGGCGTCGGGTGCGCTGAGGGCGTTGTCGACTTTTGCGAGCAGATCCTGGAACTTGGCGATCCGCGCTTCCAGGGCCTCGATTTTTTTGCGCAGCGGCGCCGTCTGGCGGCGCTTCTCGGCGGCGTTGCGGCGCTGGATGGTTTGCGCCGACTCTACGGTGCTTGCGCTGGAACCGGCTTGCTGCGCGCGCGACCGCTCGAGCACATATTTGCCGTAAGCCGCCATGTCGCCATCAAATGGGCGCACGGTTTCATCCTCCACGACCCACAGCCGGTCGGCGCACGCGTCCAGCAAATACCGGTCGTGGGACACGAGTATGATCGCGCCTTCAAATGCGTTGATCGCCGAAATGAGCGCCGTGCGACTGTCGATATCCAGATGGTTTGTCGGTTCGTCTAGGATCAACAGGTGCGGTCCCTCGAACGTGGCAAGTCCCATCAGCAGGCGCGCCTTTTCGCCGCCGGACAGGGAAGAAACCTTGGTATTGGCCTTGTCTCCAGGAAAGCCGAATTGCGCGCAGCGGTTTCGTACGGCAGCTTCATTTGCCTCGGGCATCAATTGCGCGACATGGCTGAAGGCGCTCGCAGCCGGGTTCAATTCGTCGATCTGGTGTTGCGCGAAAAACCCTGATTGCATGCGCGAATGACGCCGTACAACTCCGCTCATCTGTTCCATTCGCCCGGCGACCAGTTTCGCGAATGTCGATTTGCCGTTGCCGTTCGCCCCCAGCAATCCCACCCTGTCGTCGTCAGCAATGGTCAGGTTGAGTTTTGAGAGTATTGCCTTTCCATTGTAGCCGGCGCTGGCGTTTTCCATCGTCACGATAGGCGGCGCGAGTGGCTTTTCCGGCGACGGAAACCGGAACGGCAACACGGAATCGGCGGCGATCGTCTCCGCAACTTCCATTTTTTCCAGCATTTTCAGACGCGACTGGGCTTGCTTTGCCTTGGTCGCCTTGGCGCGAAACCGGTCGACGAAAGCCTGCAAATGTTTGCGCCGTTCTTCCTGCTTCCTGGCGAAACGCGCCTGAACCTGCGTCTGTTCTGCGCGCTGGCGCTCGAAAGAGGAGTAATTGCCGCGCCACATGTCCATTCGTCCACGGTCCAGGTGCAAAATGTGGTCGCAGACATTGTCCAGCAGATCGCGGTCGTGGCTGATTAGGACGATCGTTGCCGGATAGCGGGTGAGGTAATGGGTCAGCCACAAGGTGCCTTCCAGGTCGAGGTAGTTGGTCGGCTCGTCGAGCAGCAACACGTCGGGGCGCGAAAACAGGATCGCTGCCAGCGCCACCCGCATCCGCCAGCCTCCGGAGAACTCCGAAAGCGGCCGCTGCTGGCCGGTGTGCCCAAAGCCGAGGCCGGCAAGGATTTCCGCCGCGCGGGCAGGGGCTGAATGTGCGCCTATGTCGGCAAGGCGGGTCTGCACTTCCGCGATTCGTGTCGGATCGGTGGCGGTTTCAGCTTCGGCCAGCAGCGCACATCGCTCCGTGTCAGCCGCCAGAACGAAGGCGTGTAGCGTTTCCAGGCCGCCGGGGGCCTCTTGCTCAACCCGCCCGAGGCGGGCCCTGCGCGGCAGGGAAATACTGCCGCTTTCCGCCGCGATATCACCGGAAATGAGCCGGAACAGTGTCGACTTGCCTGCTCCGTTGCGTCCGGTCAATCCGACGCGCGCACGTTCCGGCAGGGCGGCGCTGGCCCCGTCGAGCAACAGGCGCTCACCGATACGGTAGGTCAGGTGGTTGATATGCAACATGCCTTGCTTGTCGCGCAGGCTACGGTGTCGCGCAAGGGCCTCGATACATGCGGATCAGTCGAGATCAGCCATCAACTCGGCGCGGACGTTCTCCGGCAGAACAGCCATGTGATTGTAGTTCTCTTGGCCCAGGCCAACGACCACCATTGCCCCTTCCTGCTTCGCCGCCGCCGCCTGTTCCGGCGTCAGTTTGAAATGAACAAATTGCACTGACGAGGCCTTGCCCTGCGCGCTTGTCCGGTCCTGGTCTTCTTCCGGTTCCGCGGCGATCTTGTCGCCGTTGATCATGATGAAGGCTGTTTCTTCGATCCCGCCGAGACGGCTCAATACGCTTTTGCGGCGTTCCGGATCGTCGATCTCGATCATGAACGTGGCGACGAGCTCGTTACCCTTGGGGATGAGCGGATTGTAAGCGGCTAGCTCGTCGGCGATTTGCTCTTCGCCGCCACGTTCGATGTAGAGCATTTCATGCACTTGCAGCCACATGGTGTCGTAATTTTCGAAGTAGAACGTCACATGCGGCCCGACGTCGATGCGCCTGCTTTTCTTGCGTTGCGCCATCGCGCGCCGCTTGTCGGCGCGCACCTTGATGTATTCTTCAATTGGCAGAACGTCGCCGCGGAAAATTTCGTGCTTGGCCATGTCTTGTCCTGTTCGATATTTCTCTGCGGAACTCGTCAGCGCTTGATCCCGTAGGCGCGGGCCAAGATCTGCACAGGATGTTTAACCAGTTCCGGTTTTTCCGCCCCGCTGCCCAGTGCGTCGATGCCCTGCGCGATATGAACGCCAGCCAGCGGACACTCTGAGGTAACGAAGGCCTTGCCGCCTTTCGAAACATTGCGCGCAACCGGTTTGCCGACTTTGATGGCGGTATCGAAATTCGGCTTCTTGAAGCCCCATGCTCCACCATGACCGGAGCATCGTTCAATCACCTGAACGTCCGCTTCGGGGATCAGCCGCAGCATTTCGGCGGCCTTCTGCCCAACGTTTTGGGCTCTTGAATGACATGCCATGTGCAAGCTGACACCGCCGGGAACTGGATCGATGCCGGGAGCCATGCCCTCTTTCTTGGCAATCGTGACAATGTATTCTGCCACGTCGAACGTCGCCTGCGCCAGTTTCCTGACATTTGCATCATCCGGCAAAATCAGCGGCCACTCGAATTTGACCATCAACGCACAGGACGAAACCAGGGTGATAATGTCATATCCCTTGTCGATCCAGGGGATCAGCGCTTCTGAAACCATCCTGGCATTTTCTGCCACCTTGTCGAGCCGGCCCTGTTCCAGCATCGGCATTCCGCAACAATGGGGATGGACGATCTCCGTTTCAACGCCGTTTTTCGCCAGAATGTCACGCACATCCAGCCCGACGTCCGGATCGTTAAAATTGGTGAAGCAGGTGGCGTAGAGTACCGCCCTGCGCCCGTAGGCCGGCGCGTCCTTGTTGACCTGTGGTCGGTCGCCAGCCGCGATCATCTCCAGGCTGGCCGACGAATAGGTTGGCAATTCGGCCCGCTTGTCGATCCCGGTGGTCATTTGCATGATCGAGCGGGTGAACTTGTTTTTCGTCCGCGTCGACCAATTGGCCACCGGTGCAATGGGGCCGGCCAATTTGGCGTTGCGGTCGGTCTCCGCAATTTGCTTGTCCGCGAATGACAGCTCACCCTTCTTCGCCTCCAGGGCGCGGTGGCGCAGCATCAAGTGCGGGAAATCCAGGTCGAATTCGTGCGGTGGAACATACGGACACTTGGTCAGAAAGCACATGTCGCACAGCGTGCAGGCGTCGATTACTTTGGCGTAATCCTTCCTGTCGACGCCATCGAGCTCACCGGTTTTCGATTCATCCACCAGGTCGAAAAGGATCGGGAACGAGTCGCAGAGATTGAAGCAGCGCCGGCATCCGTGGCAAATATCGAACACCCGTTCCAGTTCGGCGTAGATTTTCTCTTCGTCGTAATATTCGGGGCTCTGCCAGTATATCGGATGGCGGGTCGGGGCCTCGAGGCTGCCTTCTCTCATGATGTAATCTTCCGGCTTGGCGGCTGCTGTTGCCGCGGCTTGTACGGTCTTCTAACGAATCCGGCCGGAGAAACCCCGGCCGGATCGAACTCTTGATACCGGGTAAGATCAGGCCAGCTCGTCGAGGGCGCGCTGGAAGCGGCCAGCATGCGAACGTTCGGCTTTCGCCAGCGTTTCAAACCAGTCGGCGATCTCGTCGTGCCCTTCTTCGCGGGCGGTGCGGGCCATGCCCGGGTACATGTCGGTGTATTCGTGGGTTTCGCCTGCTACAGCGGCTGCCAGGTTCTTGTCGGTCGGGCCGATTGGCAGGCCGGTGGCCGGATCACCGCATTCTTCCAGGAATTCCAGATGGCCGTGGGCATGGCCGGTTTCGCCTTCCGCGGTGGAGCGGAATACGGCTGCAACGTCGTTGTAGCCTTCAACATCCGCCTTCTGGGCGAAATAGAGATAGCGGCGGTTCGCCTGCGATTCTCCGGCGAATGCTTCTTTGAGATTGTCTTCGGTCTTGCTGCCCTTGAGTGCCATGGCTTAGCTCCCTTTCGATGATGGACGGGAGCCGTGGCCACGGCTCCCATTGCTCCATGCCCGGGAAGGCTGGATCACTCTGGAAATGAGCACGGGCAGGGCGTTTGTCAACGCGAAGACGCGCCGCTTTGGACGTTTTATTGGAATCGTTCCAAAATGCCGCAGCTTGCATCGGCGCGGTCAATCATTCCGATAGGCTGGAGCGATGGACGGCTGTTTCGGGGCTGGTTTCAATGGCCGTGAAATGCGCGTTCTGTACCTCCGAACCCGCTCACCAGGATTTGGAGCGGTACCGGCAAGCTGTTATCCACGATTCTCGCAGCGAAGGGGCAATACCGCGCCCCGCCAGTCTTGCAACTCCGGGTAGGGCCGCACTATCAATCCACGCCAACCGACAAACCCCGGATCAACACTGAATCCACCATTTGCATGGAGCCTGACGTGAACATCGTTATTCATCACAATCCCGACTGCGGAACTTCCCGTAATACGCTGGCGGTGCTGAAGGCGGCTGGTTATGAGCCGACTGTGATCGAGTATTTGAAAACCGGCTGGACGCGGCCGCAGCTTCTGGGACTTTTTGCTGCTGCAGGCGTAACGCCGCGCGAGGCCCTGCGCGTCAAACGCGCACCGGCGGAGGAACTTGGGCTGACCCGGGATGATGTTGGCGATGACGAGCTTTTGGATGCGATGGTCGAACATCCAATTTTGGTGAACCGGCCATTCGTATGCACCCCGAAAGGCGTTAGGCTGTGCCGGCCGAGCGACCATGTTCTCGACCTGATCGACAATTGGCCGCCCGGCCCATACGAGAAGGAAGATGGCTCCCTGCTGATCGATGCGGATGGCAAGCGGGCCGGTTAGTCGCCCTGGTTCCGTAATGCCTCTGGCAGAGACTTGCGGATGACCCGTGCGAGCTCGATCAGCGCCTTGGCGCGCGGCGAGCTGCGCCGGTAAATCAACCGAACCCGCCTCGCTGCGCCTTTGCCGCTGAACGGGCGCGACACCAGATTGCTCGCTGCTGCGCGGCCGCACTCGATGACCAGACGCGGCACAAGGGTAATTCCGTAGCCGGCTGCCGTCAGGTGCAGCAGCGTTTCCAGGCTTGTTGCACGCATGTCGGCCATCGGCCCGGCGCTCGCTTGCGGGTCGCTGCACAAGTCCAGCGCCTGATCGCGGAAGCAATGGCCATCGGTAAGCAGCAGAAGCGAGGAACGATCAAGGTCACCTGCTGACAGCCCTGTTGCCGACGCAACCGGATGGTTGGGGGGTGCAACCACCCAAAAGGCCTCGTCGAAGAGATCGACTTCCTTCAAGTGGCTGGAATCGGTATCGGTTGCGATAATTGCCGCATCCAGCTGTCCTGCTTCAACGAGAGGTACCAGATTGTCGGTCAGGTCCTCGACAAGGACCAGCGGCGCGTTGGGAAGGCTCTTGGCGGTCACCGGGAGCACGTAGGGCATCAGGTAGGGGCCGATCGTTGGAATGACGCCAATCCGCAGTTTTCCGCTCAGCGGGTCGCGATGGGCCCTTGCGGCGGCGGTCAGATCCTCGGCAGCGGATAGCGTCTTGCGGGCATGGTCGAGGATTTCCATGCCCGCCTCGGTCGGCCGGACATTGCGTCCTGCGCGTTCGAATATGCGTACGTCCAGTTCCGCCTCCAGTTTCGCGATTTGCCCGCTGAGCGTGGGCTGGCTGACATTGCAGGCTTCGGCGGCCCTGCTGAAATGCCCGTGGTCGGCGACGGCGACGATATATTGGAGATCACGCAGGTTCATTGGCGTCAGTTTAATAGGAAAGTACGATTAATATAAGAAATGCCATTGCTTTAATCAATCAAATTTCAGCGCCGGCCCCATTTGCATCTGCCGGCTGCAGCCATATTCTGTGTCCTGGCCCGAACGGCAGAAACAGGGATCAGGAGATCGGCAATGTTGATTACCACGACCAACACAATCGAGGGACACAAGGTTCGTGAATACAGGGGTGTTGTCGCCGGTGAGGCCATCCTGGGCGCCAACGTCTTTCGGGACTTTTTCGCCTCCATTCGTGACATCGTTGGCGGACGGGCAGGTGCCTATGAGAAAGTGCTCAAGGACGCCCGTGACACCGCCATGACGGAGATGATGGAAGAGGCCAAGGCGCTGGGGGCAAATGCAGTGGTTGGCGTTGACATTGACTATGAGACAATACGCGACGGCATGTTGATGGTCACCGCGGCCGGCACTGCCGTGATAATTGAATAGGCCGGTTTCAGGGCGCCTGCTTGCCTTGGGAAGATGTTGGCGCTGGCGCTGCCGGTACATGCAGAAGTCTACCCAGTGATTGTGCCAGCGCCCGCACGCCCGTTTGAGCGCTCCGCCCCTTTGTTGGGCGCAAACGCATTTGCGGATCGGCGCTCTGTCACCGCAAATATTCGGCAGCGCCGGATTTTCATTTGGGCGGACTTGTCACCCTGCGTTTCCCGCGTCTATAAGCGCCGCATAATTCTCCTCCACACAAGGGTCCGACATGGCGACAGAGCGCACATTTTCCATTCTCAAGCCGGATGTTACCCGCCGAAATCTTACCGGCGCCGTCAACGCCAAGATTGAGGAAGCCGGTCTGCGAATCGTGGCGCAAAAACGGGTCCACATGACCCGGGGTCAGGCTGAGACTTTCTACGGAGTGCATCGCGAGCGGCCGTTTTTCGGCGAACTCGTCGAATTCATGACCTCCGCGCCGGTGGTGGTTCAGGTGCTGGAGGGCGAGAACGCAATCGCCCGTTACCGTGAGGTCATGGGGGCGACAAATCCGGAAAATGCCGATCCTGGTACAATTCGCAAGGAGTTCGCACTGTCCATGGGTGAAAATTCCGCCCATGGCTCGGACGCACCCGAAACCGCCGCCATCGAAATTGCCCAGTTCTTTTCGGGTAACGAGATCGTTGGCTGACCCGGTGTGGCGCTGACAATTGTTTGGGCGGCCGGAAGGGCCGCCCTTTTTGTTTATGGCTCAATGCGCGCCTTGCCGCGTAACCGCGAAGCAGGCATGCTTGCCAGGCAGCCCATTCCGCCGCAGCGGTCTCCTGAAACTGGTAATTCCCATGGATGATAGCCCTACCG
>CAZTMN010000047.1:0-29678 GCA_964615275.1 uncultured Beijerinckia sp.
GGGGTAGTCAGCGGGCTCAGCGGCTGGGACAATCAAATGGTGCTGCCCGTCTATGCGCTCGCCGAGCAAGGCACGCAGTTTCACGTGATGGGCTTTCCGGGCGGTGAACCGGCTTTGCCAGCTGCCCCGGCCGCACCTTGGCCGCGCCAGCATCTGACAAGCCGGGCATTCGCCGCACAAGCGGGAGCTTACGTGCTTTGCGCCGCGGGAACGATGTTTGAAAAAGACATCCCGGAAAAATACCGCAAGCTCATCAGCCGCGAACTGACCGGAGACAGCATTGTGGTTGATCCACGTGGTGAAATCATTGCCGGTCCGGCCGAAGGCGAAAGCATACTGGTTGCCGATTGCGACATGAACGTCCTTCGCGCCGCCAAGGTGGCATTCGATTGTGCCGGACATTCCGGCCGCCCCGACCTGCTGCGCTTCGAGCATCCCAATGCGCCGCAAGACGACGGTGGTTTCGGGTCACACGAGCAATCTGGTGAAGGTTTTGGCGACCGCTATGACAACGGCGATTTCGGTCCGGACGGATTGGCCGGTGGCTGGACCAGCGAACCTGCGCCAGGTCAGGGTTCACGGCGCTGATTGCGGCGCAATTCTACCATTCCCCGACGTTCGGCATGGACGCCCAGGGCTCTTTGACCGGCAGCGGATCACCGTCCTGCAGCAATTCGATTGAGATATTGTCGGGCGAGCGAACGAACGCCATTTTGCCTTCGCGTGGCGGGCGATTGATCGTGATTCCCGCGTTTTGCAATTTCTCGCACAAGGCGTAGATGTCGTCGACCTGATAGGCGAGATGGCCGAAATTGCGCCCGCCCAGATAGTCCTCCGGGTCCCAGTTGTAGGTGAGTTCGACGCATGGCGCGCGCGTCTCTTCCGCAATTGTCTTGTCGGCAGGCGCAGCCAGGAAGACCAGCGTAAACCGGCCCTTTTCGCTTTCAACGCGCCGCACCTCTTCCAGTCCAAGCTTGTTGCAATAAAAATCAAGGGAAGCATCAAGATCCCTGACTCGAACCATCGTGTGCAAGTAGCGCATGTCAAACTCCGAATTCTGCGGCGAAAGCCTGAAGGCTTGTGATATCCAGCCAGCAACTTGTCGCCACTGGCGAAAAAGGGCAAGAGGGAAGCGGGATAATTTGACGCTGCCCGGGGGAGGAGAGCGATGCAATACCGCCGGCTGGGAAAGACGGGCCTGCAAGTTTCGGAGATCGCGTTCGGTACCGGCGACAACGCCGGATTGATGATGAATGCCGAAGCCGCCGAGCGCGAGCGCACGCTCGCCCAGGCGCTCGAGGCCGGCATGAATTTTTTCGACACCTCGCCTGACTATGGCAAGGGCGTTGCTGAAACAAACCTTGGCGAGGGCCTGAAAAGGCTCGGCTCCAGCCGAACCAGCGAGGTGTTGATTTCGACAAAAATCGAAATCATGCCTGGCGATCTGGACGACATCCCCGGCCGCATCAGCCGCTCCCTCGACGCCAGCCTCAAGCGCCTTCAGCGCGATCACGTGGAGGTTCTGATGATCCACAACCCGCCCCGAAAATCCCGTAACGCGGATGAAGCCCATTGGCTGCCGTTAACGCCGGACGACATGCTTGGGCCGTGCCTCGAAGGACTGGAGATGGCAAGGGACGCGGGAAAAGCCCGCCATTTTGGCTTTACCTGCGAGAACGCTGATCCGGATTCGGTCAAAACTGTATTGGCGAGCGGCGACTACGGCGCCATCAACTGCTGGTACAACATGGTCAATCCGACTGCCGGGCAGGTAATGCCCCCGGGTATCCGCTTTGGGCCACACTACGACGATTATGGCGGCATCGTCTCTTTTGCCGGCGAACACGATGTGGGTGTTGCCGTCATTCGCCCGCTTGCCGGCGGCGCCCTTACCTGGCAGGTGGCGGAGACCGGTCCAACAGCCCGCCACGCCCATGCCGGCGGCATTTATACCCGCAATCCCGACAGCTTCCGCCCGGAAGCGGACCGGGGCAAGGCCTTCGCTTTCCTGCACAAGCCACCGCGTACCCTGCCCGTCGCCGCCTACCAGTTTGCGCTGGCGCATCCGGCGGTCTCGACGGTGGTCGGCGGGTTCTCGGATTTCGCCCAGTTTCAAGAAATTGCCTCTGTGGGTGAATTCCCGGCGCTGGATTCGGGCGAACTGGATGCGATCCAGTCCGTTTACGCCCGAAATTTTGGCCTCGATTGAGTTTGCCGGACGCTTGATCTTGCCGCAGCTTCGCGGCAACTTGCTACGGCTTCAATTTTTACGGCAAGGAGACGCCAGCCATGCTGTCGAAAGAGAAAAATGAACTGTTGTGCCGCGTGGAAGGTGATGCGGCCATGGGCCAATTGATGCGCCGGTACTGGATGCCCGCGCTGGCCAGCAAGGATCTGGTGGCCGGCGGTGCGCCAAAACGGGTTCGCCTGTATGGCGAAGACCTTGTTGCCTGGCGCGCGCCCGATGGCAGCCTGGGGTTGATCGACGAATTCTGCCCTCACCGCGGCGTTTCATTGGTTTTGGCCCGCAATGAGGAATGCGGTCTTCGCTGCATATACCACGGCTGGGTTCTGAACGGTGAAGGCAAGGTCCTGGAAACACCCGCCGAAGGCGCGGACAGCACGATGCATGAGCGCATTCAGGTCGCTAATTACCGGATCGCAGAAGCCGGCGGTATCGTGTGGGCCTATCTCGGTCCCGCCAAAGACGAACCGCCCCTGCCCGATTTCGAATTCACCCGCTTGCCTGACACGCAGGTGATTATCCTGCGGGCACGTGAACACGCCAATTGGGCGCAGTGTCTTGAGGGCGCCATTGACTCCGCTCACTCAAACTATCTGCATTCAAACGGCATTCGCGCCAGCACCAATGTCGGTGCGGTAACCGAACATGGCAAAGGCGAGCATTTGTCCCGACCGTCGAACGACGGCGCCCCCAGACTTGATGTCGAGGCCATGCCCTACGGCTTTCGCTACGCGGCCATTCGCAAACCGGTTCTCGATGCGGACAGGAACAAATATGTGCGTGTCACTCTGTTTGTTGCGCCCAACAGTTCCATGATTCCGGCGGCTAAGGGCTGGGGATCGATGCAGTTCTTCGTGCCAACAGACGACCATCACACGATGTTTTACTACATTGTATGGAAACGCGACGGCGCTATCGATGACGCTACGATCGAGCAATACAACACCAATATGGGGCTGCATGTCGGCTCGGATCTCGATGAGGATTTCGTCTCCATCCGCAAACGGGAAAACACCTGGATGCAAAACCGAGACCTGATGATGCGCGGGGAAAGTTTTTCCGGCATTCACGGAATCAACATGGAAGACATTGCGGTCCACGAAAGCATGGGACCGATCTACGATCGAAGCAAGGAACATTTGGGCGCCAGCGACCTCGCCGTAATTCACTTCAGGCGGCAAATGATCGAGGCTGCAGAAGAGTTTTCAGCATCAGGCAAGACACCGCGAGAACTGCGCACCCCGTTCGCTTACAGCCAGCTCCGTACCGGCGAGGGCATGGTTCCGCACACCGAGCGCTGGCAGGTGGTCATGGGCGACGATCCGGTGGAGCCGATCGCGGCAAAATGAGTTGCAGCCGGAATTGGCACGTGTGTACTGAAAATACCTTGGTCCGGGCACATCGTTTGCCACTTGCCTGAAGCCGCAATTTCTGAAATGGACGCTTCTGCTCCAGCACCTCATCGGGCGCGGCGCGGGAGCATCCAATTGGCCGCGCGCCCGCTGCATCCCGGACATGACCCAGCTATTACGCACACTCCTCGCGCATCCCTATGCGGAGCGCGTTGTCTTGACCCTCATCATGATCAATGCCATCACGCTTGGACTTGAGACCAGCAAGACGGTCATGGCCGAATGGGGCCAGACGCTGCATGTGATCGACACGGCGCTTCTGACGTTCTTCGTGCTGGAATTATCGGCGCGCCTTTGGGTCAAGCGGTTAAGTTTCTTCAAAGACGGCTGGAACGTGTTTGACTTTGTTGTGGTGGCTGTGGCGCTCGCGCCGGCCACCGAAAACCTGTCCGTTCTTCGCTCGCTGCGGATTTTACGCGCCCTGCGCCTGATCACTGCTGTCCCCTCGCTCAAGCGGGTGGTCACCGCGCTGATCAGCGCCCTGCCCGGGATGGGCTCGATTGTGCTGCTCCTTGGACTGATCTTTTACGTCGGCGCGGTCATGGCCACCAAACTGTTCGGAGACGTCGAGTTTGGCCCGGACAAAGACCAGTTCTTCGGCACTTTGGGCGCATCGCTCATATCGCTCTTCCAGGTCATGACGCTTGACTCCTGGTCGAGCAACATCATGCGGCCGGTTCTGGCTGTTCATCCAATGGCATGGATGTTCTTCGTCCCGTTCGTGCTGGTCACCGCGTTCACGGCACTCAACTTGTTCATCGGGGTCGTTGTTTCCGCCCTGGAGGCAGAGAGTCACGCTGCACGAGATGCGGAGGCAGCCAAGGCCGTCGAAGAGGGGATTCCAGAAGCGGCGCGCCCGCTGCCGGCAAGCCCGATCACCAATCTGGATGTCATCACCGAATTGCGGGCCCTGCGGGAACAGGTCACGATTCTCCAGGCCAAGCTCGATGGAGAGAGCGGCCGTTAGGCGCGAGCATGCTGCCGGGGCTGGTGCTTGTACCGCCCGGCAGCGCCCGGAAGTTGCTGCAGATGGGATTTCCAAATGTGCGCCAGCACACCTACCAAGTAAGCCATTAGTGGGAACAGGCCCACTGGTAGACCTTTAATTTTTTTAAAACAACCGCTTAACGCCACTTTTGTTATTTGCAGCCATCCGGAGTCCGGGAACAAAAGCGCATTGTCACATCCAAGATATTATGTTAGTGAATATTCACTAAATTAAAGTCCAGACGATGACTGCCTTCCAGGAGCCGCAACAATGTTCCTTTCGCTGCTGAAATCCCGGCGGTTCGCACCGCTGTTCTGGACGCAATTCCTGTCCGCGTTCAACGACAACTTCGTCCGCAACATGCTGGCGATGCTGATCCTGTTCAAGCTGGGGGAAGCGAATTCGGGGACATTGATCACCCTTGCTGTCGGCATCTTCATATTGCCATCCATATTCCTGTCGGCTGTAGGCGGCGAAATGGCCGACGCCAGCGACAAGGCCGTGGTTGCACGAAGGCTGAAGTTCGCCGAGATTTTCGTGCAAGTGATTGCTGCTGCAGGCTTCCTGCTGTCGTCGCTGGTGCTGCTCTACACAGCGCTTTTCGGTCTTGGCGTGATTGCCGCGCTGTTCGGGCCGATCAAATACGGCATCCTGCCCGACCATCTGGAGACGCGCGAACTGCCCGCCGCCAACGCGCTCGTAGAAGGCGCTACATTCGTCGCCATTTTGCTGGGCCTGGTCGCCGGCGGTTACGCTGCCGCGCACCACGGCTCGCCTTGGTCGATTGCCGTTCAGTTGATGATCGTCGCCGTTGCCTGCTGGCTGACCAGCCGGGCAATTCCCGCGACGGGCGTTGCTGCCCCTGATCTCAAGGTCGACCGCAACGTATTTGCGTCGACGTGGAACCTGGTGCGCGAACTCAAGACGGACAAGCGGCTTTGGAATGGCGGGCTCGCGGTTAGCTGGTTCTGGATGACAGGGGCGGTTGCGCTATCGCTAATCCCCGTCATCGTGAAAGGCGCGACCGGTGGCGGCATCGCCGTACAGACCGTCGTCAGCGCGCTGTTCGCCGTCGGCATCGCCGCCGGTTCCATTCTCGCCGCAATTATCGCGCACGGCCGCATCATATTGTTGCCAGTGCCGGTCGCAGGGATATTGATGGCGATATTTCTCGGTGATCTTGCGTGGACGACCCACGGATTGGAAAAAGCCGCCGATGGCGCCGGTCTCACACAGTTTTTTCAGAGCGCCGTCGGCATCCGTATCGCAATCGACGTTGTCTGCCTGTCTGCAGCCGGAGGCCTGTTCGTGGTTCCGGCATTCGCGGCCGTCCAGGCCTGGGCCGGTGAGGACCGGCGCGCCCGCGTCGTGGCGGCAGTCAACATTGTTGTCGGCATATTGATTGTAGCCGGGGCGCTGGCAACCGCGCTCTTGCAGCTAGCCGGAATTTCCGAGCCCCTGCTCGTTGGATTGCTGGCGCTTCTCAACCTGGTTGCGGCGATCGTCTTCTTTCGCATCCTGCCCGGCAATTTCATGGCCGACTTTCTAAACATCCTGTTCCGGTTGATCTTCCGTTTGGAGGTCAAGGGCATCGAAAACCTGGAAAAGGCGGGCGAAAATTATGTCATCGCCCTCAACCATGTATCGTTTCTCGATGCGCCGGTCATTCTGTCGCTGCTCGACAAAAAGCCGGTATTCGCCATCGACTGGCAGATAGCCCAGGCATGGTGGGTCAAGCCGTTTCTCGGGATCGCCAAGTGTTTCCCGATGGACCCGACCCGGCCGCTTTCAACCCGCGGCCTGATCAAGGAGGTCCAAAACGGAGAAAGCCTGGTCATCTTTCCAGAAGGACGTCTGACGGTCACCGGATCATTGATGAAAGTATACGATGGCGCGGCGATGATCGCCGACAAGGCGAACGCCAGGATCGTTCCCGTCCGGCTTGAAGGATTGGAACGCACCTATTTCTCTCGGGTACCGTCCGATTTCGTCCGCCGGTCTTTGTTTCCAAAGGTGCGCGTTACCTTCCTCGAACCAGAAAAGCTGGAGATCGATGCCTCCCTTGTAGGACGCGAACGCCGGCAGGCCGCGAGCGCCGAACTCTATGACGTGATGTCTAACCTCATCTACGAGACGACGCCCAAGGACAGGACGCTTACCGAAGCACTTGCGCAATCCGTAAGCCGTGTTGGCAGCTCCAAAGCACTCGTGGAGGACCCGCTTGGCGGGCGGCTTTCCGGCGGGAAAGTACAACTGGGCGCGGCAATTCTTGCACGCAAGATAATGGATATTACAGAACCGGGCGAAACGATCGGCCTCATGCTGCCCAACGCGAATGGCGCGGCGGTCACATTCTTCGCTGTCCAGGCCGCCGGGCGGGTCGCTGCAATGCTGAATTATACTGCCGGCATCACCAATCTGAGATCGGCTTGCGTCGCGGCGAAGATAAAGACCGTTCTCACCTCGCGTGCATTTATTGACAAAGCCAAGTTGGAGCCGGTCGCAGAAGAACTCAGCCAGCATGTTCGCCTCGTCCATCTCGAAGACGTTCGTGAGGCCATCAGCACGCGCGACAAGCTCCGCGGCATAATCGACAAGGGCCGGATGCTGCACAAGCGGTCGCCCGACGACGCCGCCGTGGTGTTGTTTACCTCCGGATCAGAAGGCACTCCCAAGGGTGTTGTCCTTTCGCACCGAAACTTTACTTCGAACATTGCGCAGATATTCGCGCGGTTCGATATCACACCCACCGACATCGTGTTTAACGTGCTGCCGGTATTTCACTCCTTCGGATTGACCGGGGGCCTGTTGCTTCCAATGCTGTCGGGATTGAAGTGTTTCCTGTACCCGTCACCGCTTCACTACCGCATCATCCCGGAACTCATCTACGGAACCAATGCAACCGTTCTTTTCGGCACGGACACGTTCCTCAACGGTTATGCACGCACTGCCAACGCCTATGATTTGCGGTCCCTGCGCTACATCGTGGCCGGAGCAGAGGCCGTCAAAGACGCCACCCGCAGGACGTATGCGGAAAAATTCGGGCTGCGCATTCTTGAAGGATACGGTGTAACGGAAACAGCACCGGTTCTGGCCGTCAACACACCGATGTTCAACAAGAACGGAACGGTCGGAAGACTGTTGCCTGGCATTGAAGCGCGCCTCGACCCGGTACCGGGGATTGAGGAAGGGGGCCGGCTGAGCGTGCGCGGCGCAAATGTCATGATGGGTTATTTCCGCTACGACGACCCGGGCGAGCTCGAGGCAACCCCGGAAGGCTGGCACGACACGGGCGATATCGTCAGCATAGACGGCGAAGGCTATGTAAAAATCCAGGGACGTGCAAAACGCTTTGCGAAAATCGCCGGCGAAATGGTGTCGCTCGCAAGTGTCGAGATGCAATGCGCGACGCTATGGCCGGACGACCCACCCGCGGCGGTAGCGGCGCCAGACAGCCGCAAGGGTGAAAAGATTATCCTCGTGACGACAAGGAAAGGCGCAACGCGGCAGGAGGTTCAGTCTCACATGCGCGCGAACGGGGCGACGGAACTGATGATGCCATCGGAAATCATGGTGGTGACGGAGATTCCGCTGCTTGGCTCCGGCAAAACCGATTACGTAGCTCTTGGCAAAATGGTCCTGGCGTCCGCCGGCGGTTCTTCAGACCCCACACAGACCGCGGAGGCATAGACGTTGAGCAAACCTGCCGCCAAGAAGCGCAAGCGCGATGGTGCTGCAACGCGAGAAAGAATCCTCGCCGAGGCGCTTGTCCTTTTCGCCAGCAAAGGGTTCGATGCGACGTCGGTCAAGGATATTTCTTCGGCCGTTGGCGTCGCCGACGCAGCGTTGTACCGCCACTTTCCCTCCAAGGAAGAGCTCGCTCACGCCGTATTCAAGCGACACTACAGCGCACTGGCCGGGCAAATCGCGGAAATCGGCGCCAGACACAGCACGATCCGTCCGATCATGGACGAGTTGGTCGAACTGTTATGCCGGACATTCGACAATGAACCGAATGCCTTCACCTTTATCCTGATCAACCAGCACAACCATCTTCGGTTTGTCGGCCTCTCAGACAATCCAGTGGAGGAGGTCGCCACAATTATGCGCAAGGCTATCGCGAACGGCGAGATCGCGATCGACGATCCGGACCTCGCCGCCGCGATCGCGCTGGGCGCTGCAATCCAACCGGCGATCTTTCACCTTTACGGCCGCCTCCATGGCAGGCTCACCGGCAACCGGCACGAAATCACGGAAGCCGTGTGCCGCGCTCTTGGTATCTGATCAGGACAATCACTGCCGCCCGGGACACGTCCCTTCCGAAAACGGCTAGCGAAAGCGACTGTCCCCAGGCCGATTTATTGGTATCATCGCCACGTCAGCCGGCGATTCCGCGGAGGGCATTCCCGTTCACACGACGGCTTCAGAGGTGTTAATGCGAACCGAGTCCGGCAAGGCAGTCTATTTATCCGAATACAAGGTTCCAGACTATCTGATCGACCAGGTCGATCTGGACTTTTCGCTGGCGGCTGAGAATACGTTGGTGCAGTGCACATTGCGCATGCGTCCGAATCCCATTGGCCGGACCGGCGCGCCGTTAATGCTCGATGGCGACGAATTGACTGTCGTCAGCGTCGAAATGAACGGCCAGGCTCTCGACAGCGCCGATGCGTCTATCACGCCGGACGGACTGACGATCGCGTCTCCACCGCAGGAACCGTTTGTCCTGCGGACGGTTACGCGCATTGACCCCGCAGCAAACACGCAATTGTCCGGCCTTTACCAGTCAGGAGCCGTGTATTGCACCCAGTGTGAGGCAGAGGGCTTCCGCCGGATAACGTATTTCCTTGACCGGCCGGATGTGCTGTCAATTTATACGACAAGGATGGAAGCAGACCGGACGCTCGCTCCTGTCCTGCTCGGAAATGGAAATCCGGTTGAAGCGGGTCTCTTGCCGGACAATCGCCATTTCGCGACCTGGCAGGACCCCCATCCAAAGCCTTGCTACCTTTTTGCCCTCGTCGCCGGCGACCTGGCGGCGATGCGCGAGAGCTATGTCACACGCTCGGGCTCCAAGGTAGACCTGAATATATATGTTGAAAAAGGCAAGCAGGATCGCGCGGCATATGCAATGGATTCGCTAATCAGGTCGATGCGCTGGGATGAAGAAGTGTATGGCCGGGAATATGACCTGGATGTATTCAACATTGTCGCGGTATCCGACTTCAACATGGGGGCGATGGAAAACAAGGGCCTTAATATTTTTAATGACAAGTATATTCTGGCCTCCCCCGAGACAGCGACGGACACGGACTATGCAGGAATTGAAACCGTGGTCGCGCACGAATATTTTCACAACTGGACCGGCAATCGGATCACCTGCCGGGACTGGTTTCAACTCTGCCTGAAAGAGGGACTAACGGTATTTCGCGATCAGGAATTTTCCTCCGATATGCGTTCGCGTGCGGTATGCCGGATCGGCGATGTGCGCGCCTTGCGCAGCGCCCAGTTCAGTGAAGATGCAGGCCCCCTGGCGCACAACGTGCGTCCTGACCAATATCACGAGATCAACAATTTCTACACGGCTACTGTATATCAGAAGGGTGCTGAAGTTATTCGCATGTTGCGAACGCTCATTGGAGACGACGCCTTTTATCGCGGCATGAACTTGTATTTCGATCGTTTTGATGGAACGGCGGCAACGGTCGAGGACTTTATCTCGTGTTTTGAAGAAAGCTCCGGTCGCAGTCTTGCGCAATTCATGCGGTGGTACAATCAAAGCGGGACCCCGCGCGTCGTTGCATCAGGATCTTATGACCAAGAGGCCGGTACGTTTACGCTAGCGCTGGAACAGGATACACCGCCAACGCCCGGACAGGATAGCAAGGAACCGCTGGTAATCCCGGTTACGCTGGGGCTTGTTGGCGAGAACGGCGCCGATATTCCATTGCAGACGGCGGTTGGCGCTTGCGATTTTGGCGCAAGCGATCACGAGTTGGCAATTTCAGCGCTCGAATTCAGCGAAGACAAGCGCACCATAGTATTTACGGGCGTTCGGGAGCCGGTAGTCCCTTCGCTCATGCGTGGCTTTTCCGCGCCGGTTCATCTCGAATATGATTATAGCGAAGCTGAATTGTTGTGGCTGATAGCCAGCGACCGGGACCAGTTCAACCGCTGGCAAGCAGCGCAAACCTACGCGACACGGCTGATCATCGCGTCAGTTGGAAACATCAGGGCAAACAGGGCTGCAGTGGACCCTGCCGGCTTTTGCACCGCACTTGCGCCAGTGCTGGCCAATTTTGCCGCGGACATGGAGTTCACAGCGCAAATGCTGTCCCTGCCTGGCGAGAACGATATCGCCCGCGAGATCGCAAAGGACGTCGACCCCGAAGCGATCTATCAGGCACGCACGGCGCTACGCCAGGCTTTGGGTGCGGCACATCACGAGGCGCTCAGGACAATCTACAATCAGGCGGCCGAGCTTGGTGGAAAGAAGTTTGATCCGGCGGCCTCGGGGCCGCGCGCACTAAAGGCAGCTGCATTGGCGCTGATTGCGGCAGCGGACCCGTCAACCGGGAGTGCCCTGGCAAAGAAGCAACTGGCCAACACCAGCACGATGACTGACAAGATTTCGGCGCTAAACACATTGGGGTTGATCGGTGGCGACGAGGCCGAACGCGCCTTTGCCGAATTTTACACCGCCCACGAAGGCGATAGCCTGGTAATTGACAAATGGTTTTCGCTGCAAAGCATGATCCCGGACCAATCCGCCCTTTCCCGCATTCGCACATTGATCGACCATCCGGCGTTTTCCGTTAATAATCCGAACCGGCTACGCTCGGTCGTTGCGAGCTTTGCATTCGGCAATCCGAGGATTTTCAATGCCCCGGACGGAAGTGGCTATGAATTGCTGGGCGATATCGTGCGCGAGATCGATCCGCGCAATCCCCAGATTGCCGCGCGATTGCTCACAGCGTTCAAAAGCTGGAAAGGCCTTGAGAAAGGCCGGCGTGGCCACGCCGAGCGGGTTTTGAGGGACATCGCCGCGGTCAAAGTTCTTTCTGCAGACGTCCGCGACATCGTAACACGATCACTCGCTTGAATCCGCCGCACCAAACAGGACGACCCTGCAAGATGGCAGGGAGGAATCCCCTTGGACCTGGACCGGCAATTCCTGAAATGATCGCCCCAAGCCGTCTTTCAAGACGCCAATCTTTCTCGACGCCGGTAATTTCGCGGTTGCGACGAAAAAAACTTTCCTAACGATTCATTAATATCTGGACAAATCACGCTTCCCGGATTCAACTGGAGGTGATTCGCAAAGGTGCGGCACATCATTGCGAAGTCAACCTCGGAGCGAGGGGGCCAGGGAGCATGCGTGCAAGCGCGGTCATGGCGCCGGCTATCGTCGGCGCCGCAGGGAAAATATTGTCCGCCTTCCGAAGCAGGCGCAAGACTCGCAGCGGCGACCTGAGCGGAACCGCGCGGCTGGGCGTACCATTCGCCGTCAGTTTCTTCGCAGCCAGCATGTGTTGTGTTGCGATACTCCAGGCTCTCAACATCCGCGACGACATTGTAGCCGATGCCAAATCCGAAATGGAACTCATTGCCACCACCGTAGCCACAAAGGTGAGGTCAGGATCAGGCAACGGAAACAAGAAGCCCGAGACAATCTCCGAACATGAATTACCTGGCCGCGTTGTCGCCCGGGGTCGGCAAGTCATGATTGCCACGCTCGACGGACAGGTCACAGCGACGCTACCAATCACTGCACATGCACCTGCGAATATTTCCAGTGTCCTGGGGGATAATGCGCTTCTGTTTACCTATGGCAGCCGGGCCGGAGTTGTGGAGAGCGTTCTACGAGACGGATCACGCGCAATCGTGACATTGCGAAGGATCGATGGAACCGACTCGCAATTACTACTGATCCAGCGGAGAGCCGACCTCCTCGCAGACTGGCGCAGCACCACATACCGCCTCGGCGCCCTGGTGCTTATCGCCCTGCTGCTGACAGGCGTCATTTCCGCTGCCTACCTGTGGCAGGCGTGGCGCGCGGACGAGAGCGAAAGAAACTTTCAGCGGTTGACGGCCCGCATGGACAAAGCGCTGGACCACGGACGATGCGGATTGTGGGACTGGGACATCGCCCACGGACGCGTTCACTGGTCAGCGTCGATGTACAGGCTGCTCGGAATTGAGCCCAGCCCGTACCCCATGTCCTTTGGAGACCTTAAGGCGCTTTTGCATCCCGATGACCGGGATCTCGCCGAGCTGGCGCGCCAATTCCTCAACTCCGGCGAAGAGTCGATAAGCTATGACTTCCGGCTCCGCAACAACAACGGTGAGTGGCTTTGGTTTCGTACCCGCGCAGAGAACTGTGGTGACAATTCCACTATGCACCATCACCTTGTCGGCATTGCGCTGGACATAACAGAGCAACGGATGCTCGAAGAATCAACCAAAACAGCCGACGAAAGGTTGCGCGCGGCAATCGAAACCATTTCGGAAGCTTTTGTGCTTTGGGATGCTGACAATCGGCTAGTTCTTTATAATAGCAAGTTTTTGCGTTTTCATAACCTGCCGGTTAGCGAACATCATTACGGCAAACACTATGACACCGTTATGAGGCATGCGCGCCCGCCGTTTGTTACGGCCAGCAATTCACTCTCAACGAACCCTTCCGCCACCGCTCAGACATATGAAGCGCAATTGTCTGACGGGCGATGGCTGCAGGTAAACGAGCAGCGCACATGTGAAGGTGGTTATGTTTCGGTCGGCACGGATATAACGACACTCAAGGAAAATGAAGAACAGCTTCTGGAATCCGAGCGGCTCTTGATGGCGACAGTCGCCGACCTCCAGAAATCGCGAAAGGCTCTTGAAGAACAAACGCGGCAGCTTACAGAAATGGCAGAAAAGTATCTTCACCAGAAAGCCGAGGCAGAGCGCGCAAACGAAGCAAAAACTGATTTTCTGGCGAATATGAGCCATGAACTGCGTACGCCGTTGAACGCGATTATCGGTTTCTCAGAATTGATGGAGAATCAGACTTTTGGAGAGCTCGGATCGCCGCGTTATGGCGAATACACCTCGTTCATCCGTCAAAGCGGGCAATCCCTGTTGGCGATTATCTCGGACGTTCTCGACATGTCGATTCTTGATTCCGGAAAGGCGCATCTGAACCGGCGAGTGATTGGTGTCAGTCAAAGTATTGAATCCGCCGTAAGAGAGATTTCCGAAGAAGCCAGGACCAAGGAAATCGAGGTAGGAGTACATATCGAACCGGGAGTCGAAATTGCCGCTGACGCCGACGCCATAAACAAGGTTTTTCTGAAACTATTGAGAAATGCTGTAAAATTCACGCCATGCGGAGGGAAGGTCTCAATCGGTTCTGTTTTACACAATGACATAGTCGATATTTTTGTTGAGGATACAGGTATTGGCATTTCGCCGGAAAATATCGAGCGAATTACACGGCCATTCGAACAGGTAAACTCACCTATCGAGAACGGGATGAAGGGCTCCGGTCTCGGGCTTGCAATCGCAGAATCGTTCGTACGGCTGCACGGCGGCGAGCTGATAGTGGAATCGGAGGCGGCAAAGGGTACGCGCATAGTTGTGCGGTTGCCGATTGCGAATACCGGTGATGTTGGAGACGAAAGAATTTCCGGAAAGCCCGTCGCCAGTGAATGGGCAACCGCCTGAAATTGCCGGGGCGCGATGGAATTGCCTCGTGATGACATCCGGGGATGCTGTCCTGCGCTGCTTAACCCGCAAGTACGTCCAGGTAAGCCTGCCTGACACTTTTCCTGTAAGCTGAAATCTCCCGTGCTGCTGTCTTGAAGTCCGGCAGATTTACGGCAGCCGCTATTCGCCGTAATACACCGGAAGGTGTTGTCTCGGGATCAAAGTCACCGTCTATGGCAAGGCGCAAGGTTTGCATAATAGCACTATAATAGCGGTGCGCCTCTAATAGGGTATTTCCAATTTCCGGATCGATCAAGCCCGCATCCAGTGCGTTCCGCAGCACAACCTCGGTTGTGACATGGTGCACATTCTTGTTTCGGGAACCATAACGCAAAGAAAAAAATTGCGCGACAAATTCAATATCAATAAGACCGCCAGACATCGTCTTGAGGTCCCACTCGTTATCGTCACCCTTTGCATCGGCAATCAATTGACGTATATCGAGAATTGCCTTGCGCAACTCCACCTCGTCGCGAGGGGTATTGATTACCTGGTCAATCGTTTCCCTGACTTCATCGGCGAGCGTGTCGGACCCCGCTATGACATTCGCACGCGACAGCGCCATGTTCTCCCAGGTCTCGGCTTCATGGAATTGATATTCCTTGAAGCTGCGAATATTTGTTGCAACCGGCCCCTGTCTGCCTGACGGGCGCAGACGCATATCCACTTCGTACAATGGGCCACGCCGGGTAGGAACGGTCAGGGCAGAGACCAGGCGTTGAGTTAAGCGCGCATAGTACTGATTTGCGTGCAGGGATCGACGGCCATCAGATTGCGGATTCTCTTCATCGAAATCGTATAGCAGTATCAGATCGAGATCTGACGTTGCGGTCATTTCCCTCGAACCGAGCTTCCCCAGTCCGAGAATAAGGCATGCGCCGCCGGCAATCGTCCCATGGTCGCGCTCGAATGCGAATTGCACATGTTTCAATGCCGTTGCGATCATTGCAGACGCGAGCGCAGAATATTGATCGCCTGCCTCTTGTGCGCCGATGCTGCCGCCAAACATGCGGATACCAATTAAAAACGATTCTTCGAGTGCAATGTCACGCATGGCATCAAGTACGTTTTCGGTATGCTCCTGGCGGATATCGATACGGGCCGTGCGCTCGAAAAAATAATCCTGGTCGCGCGCATGTCCAAGAAATGATGGATCGATCGCGGCGTCCAGCACATGTGGCTGCTGGGCGATGGTCTGCGCCATGTGTGGAGCACCACCGAGAATGTCGCCGAACAGTTCACGCACGGCTGCATTGGACCTCAGTATCGACAAGAGTTCAACGCTCGCGGGCATTTGCGCCAGCGCTTCATCGAACGCGGCGAGCGCGGCGTCCGGGTCGCCACTACCGCAGAACGCCTCAATCAGCCCCGGCACCAATTCTGTTAATACTTCCCGCGCGCGCGCTGACTGTACGCCCGCGCGCCGGCCAAAAAACCAGCCGCGCACGGTCTCTACTGCCCGTTCCGTTTCGGTGAAGCCCAGTTTCCTCAAGGTTTCGATGGTTTTGGGATCATCTGCGGCGCCAGCGAATACGAGGCTGCCCACGTTTGCGCTGAGCTCCGGCGCATGTTCAAACAATTGTGCGTAGTGGCGCTCGACATTTGTCATCTGCGCAGTCAGCTGTGAAGCAAATTGCGGTAGATCATCAAACCCGCAAAACTGCGCGAATGCAGTCAGCTCTTCGTCATCAGACGGCAATCTTTGCGTCTGCTCGTCGATGCGCATTTGCAGACGATGTTCAATGGTACGCAGAAAACGGTAGGCATTCGATAATTCTTCAACCGCACTGGCACTGATCCAGGTATCTTCGTACAGGTGGTGCAGCATGTCCAAGGTCTGCCGGCCACGCAGCTCCTCCCTGCGTCCGCCGAATATCAATTGTTGCGTTTGAACGAAAAATTCAATCTCCCGGATTCCTCCGCGGCCCAATTTGATATCATGCCCCGCCACAGCAATGTCGCCGTGGCCGCGGACCGCATGGATTTGACGTTTCATTGCGTGAACATCGGCGATAGCAGCGTAATCGAAATATTTTCGCCAGATAAATGGTGTCAGACCGCGTAGAAATTCATCTCCAAGACGAATATCTCCCGCGACGGGGCGAGCCTTGATATAGGCCGCCCGTTCCCAATTTTGACCGACGCTCTCATAGTATCCGAACGCTGCAGGCATCGAAATTGCGACGGCAGTCGATCCTGGATCGGGACGGAGCCGCAGGTCGACCCGCAGCACGTAACCATCCTGAGTGGCCTCCTGAAGAATTTTGACGAGCGCCCGGGTGATACGGACAAACGCGGTGCTCGCATCCTTGCCTTCCGGAATTATCGGCGTTTCCGGATCATAGAACACAATAAGATCTACATCGCTGGAATAGTTTAATTCCTGCGCGCCGTGTTTTCCCAATGCCAGAACGAACAGACCGGAACCACTCCCCGGCTCCTCTGGATCAAGCGGCAGCAACGAGCCGCTGGCCTGGGCTTGCCGCAACAGAAAGTCCAGGGCGGACGATACCGCGCGATCAGCCATATCGCTGATTGAGTGCACAACTTGGTCGACGCACCAAATGCCGGCAATATCCGCAAGAGCGATCAACAAATGCATTTCCTGCTTCATCATACGCAGGATCCGCATCGCGTCTTCAGAACTATCGCAGATTTTTAATGCGGAACGGCTTTCCTCCAAACACTGGCTAGCGGATCGATCGGCCGGCTGCTGGAGAAGGCGCGCCAGGCGCCCTGTATCCTGTTGGCACAATTGGCGAAGGTATGGGGAATGCTCGGCGACCACTTCCAGCAGTTGTCGCACCGGCTTGTTCGTCAAGCATTTGGCGAGCGGGTCGTCATCCGCGAGTTCCTGGAGCCATTCATCCAGCCAACGCTTCCCGGCGCGATTGCGGCGTGGCAATTCACCGGATACGATCTGATTCATCAAAGCCTGCTTTGTCCCTCGGGACTTGGGCTTTTTGCTAGTATTCTTTTTCGAAAGATTTCGGGCCATTCGCATCCTTGTCGCCAGGCAATTGTGCATCCGCCAGCGGAAACCTTAACACGACACGCAGCCCGGGCTGATTGTTCTCCAACCTCATTTCGCCATTGTGCAGTTTCGCTACCGCTGCCGCAAGTGACAGCCCCAATCCCGACCCCGGTTTGGATCTTGATCCTTCCAGCCGGACAAAACGGCCCAGGGCGCGCTCCATGTCCTCATCAGGAATTCCCGGTCCGTTGTCGGCGACAGATAGCTCGACATGAGCTCCCTTACGGCTAACATTTAATCGAATTTCGGGTCGCGTCTCGCCAGCACCCAGCGTGGTCTGATTTGCGACGCTATCATCGCCAGATTCGCCAACAATGGTGGGAGCCATAAGCGCGGGTTCGCGCGTATACGCGCCGTATTTGATAGCGTTTTCAATCAAGTTGGCGACTGCTTGTCCAGCCAACTCGCGGCTCCCATATACGGCCAGATTCGGTTCCACATAGAGGAACAGGTCCTGGCCCGCATCTTCGGCAACCGGCTCGTAAAGTTCGGCAAAATCTTGCGCCAACTCGCTGAGATCAAACCGACCGAAGCCCTCCCGCTCAGCGCCACTTTCCAGGCGAGCAATCATCAGCAGCGCGTTGAATATCTTGATCAGACCGTCAGATTCGCCAATCACCTTTTCCAGCGCTTGCCGGTATTCTTCCGTAGTCGTTGCCGATGCAATCGCACGCTCGGCGTGATTGCGCAGGCGTGTCAGCGGGGTTTTGAGATCATGGGCGATATTGTCAGATACTTCCCGCATCCCTACAACCAACTCGTCGATACGTGCAATCATTGCATTGAGATTGTCTGCCAGGCGGTCGAGTTCATCGTTACTGCCGTTCACCGGCAACCGGCCCTCCAGATTGCCCAACATGATCGTCTTAGCTGAGTCATTCATTGCATCAACCCGGTGCAACACGCGCCGGGCAACAAACAAACCACACAATGTGCCGATCACAATCAACCACAGGAGGGAAGTGAGTAGCGCTCGCCCCATAACCTTGTACAGGCTTTCGCGGTCACCCAAGTCCCGTCCGACGAGCAGCCGGAACCCTCCCGGCAATATGAAAATTCTTGCCATAGCGGTACGATGCATTGTCGCTTCGCCATGCCTTTGATAGAGAGTCTCGGTAATACCGGATTTGTCCAGTACATTCGGCGGCAGTGCCGCGACATTGCCGGTGATGGCCAGCCCCTGGAAATTTGTTACAAGATATAACGACGCGTTTGGCCGCCTGGTTCGCCGGTCGACTATGAAAACCAGTCGCCGGACCCCGCCTTGTGCATATTGCTCGGATAAACCGTTGATTTCCGCCTTGATAGCAATCGCAATTTGCTGGTCGACAATTCGGCGGACGCTCCAGGCTACCCATCCTATGACCGCGCTTGCTCCCAGCGCAAAGATCAGCAGATAAACAAGCGATAGCTTGAATACCGTGGTGCGGAATAGCTTAACGAGCGCTGTCACGGATCATGTATCCTGCACCCCGGATGGTGTGCAAAAGCGGATTGTCAAATCCTTTATCGATCTTTGAGCGTAATCGTGAGACGTGTACGTCAATCACGTTGGTCTGCGGATCAAAATGATAGTCCCAAACGTTTTCCAGTAACATTGTCCTGGTTACCACCTGACCGGCGTGGCGCATCAGATACTCAAGCAGCCGGAATTCCCGCGGCTGCAATGGCACATCCTTGCCATTGCGGGAGACCTTGTGGGCCAGCCGGTCCAATTGAAGGTCGCCAACACGCAAATTTGTCGGATCTGCGGTGACACCAGCGCCACGCCGGGCAAGAACTTCGACCCGCGCAAGCAATTCCGAAAATGCGTATGGTTTCGAAAGGTAGTCGTCACCGCCTGCCCGCAGCCCCTTTACCCGGTCGTCGACCTGCCCCAGCGCTGACAATATCAGCACGGGAACTTCGATCTGTTGCTCGCGCAAACCGCCGATAATCGTTAATCCATCCATGCGCGGCAACATACGGTCTACGACGAGGACATCGTAATTGCCCTCGCTGGCCAGGGCGTAGCCGTCTATTCCATCTGCCACGTGATCGGCCTGGTGCCCCGCTTCGTAAAACGCCTTCACGAGATAGCCCGCGGCCTCAACGTCATCTTCTATGATAAGCAGGCGCATAGTGTAACAACATCCCCCGCGATGGACCCGGTTTTCATCAAACAACTAAGCTGAGTGCGAAAGCATGTCTTTGACGATCTACAGGTTCGCCTTGTTTCCTAGCATGATCCCACGCTGGATAAAGGCATTGGCAGGCCGGGTTCCCGCCTGCCATGCTTATCGGTCATAATCCCAAGCTCGTCCAGTGCAAGCCGTCAGCCGGCATTGCTGTTTCTAAAAGCCAGGGCGACGAACCGTGTTTGGGATCCGGACTGGACTCGCAACAATATTGCCTTTCGCCCCTTGTTGCGGGCAGCCGAGACGGCGCGCTGGAAGTCCGCTGGGGCGTCCAGCTTCTTGCCACCGGCTTCCAGTATGATGTCGCCGGAGCGAAGTCCCTGACTTGCGGCAAGTCCACTCGGATCGATCTGTGCGACCACCACGCCTTTGCCACCCGCACCAGCGACTTCACCAGTCGGGGCAAGGGTCATACCAAACCGGGGGTTGACCGGCGAAACGTGCGTAGACCTCGGCTTGTCAAGCGACGCAGACTTCCGCGCTCTCGCTTGATCCGCCAGCTTAAGGGTGACAGATCGGCTTTCGCCCTTCCGGATGTAACCGATGCGTACGTCCGAGCCGGGAACAAGCGCCGCGACCTTGCGGGCGAGTTTGCGCGGTCCGGATATTTTGTCACCGTTCACGGAAACCACGACGTCACCGGGGCGCAAGCCGGCGTTGTCTGCCGGAAGGCCCGGCGTTGTTCGGGCTATCAACGCGCCAGAATTCGGCTTAAGGCCAAGCGATTCTGCGATGGCCGGGGTAATTCTTTGTATCTGAACCCCAATATAGCCGCGGCTAACGCTCCCGTTCTTGCGCAGCGAATCGATAACATTGGAGGCAACCGTCGCCGGGATCGCGAATCCAATGCCAACATTGCTACCCGTCGGAGAATAGATCGCGGTGTTAATACCTACGACCTTGCCTTCATGATTGAAGGTGGGTCCGCCCGAGTTTCCGCGATTTACCGATGCATCGATCTGCAGAAAATCGTCATAGGGCCCGGAACCGATGTCCCGGCCACGGGCAGAAACGATGCCCGCAGTGACCGTACCGCCGAGGCCGAACGGGTTTCCGACAGCGACGACCCAGTCGCCAACACGCGGCAGTTCCTTCGCAAAGGTAACAAACTTGTAGGTTCCGGGTTGGGTGATTTTTAGCAGCGCTATATCCGTTTTGGGATCGCGCCCCACTACCTTGGCGTCGACCACCTTGCCGCCCTCAAATGTGAGTTGAACCTTGCGGGCGTTGCGGACAACGTGATTGTTTGTAACGACGTAACCGTCAGCGGAAATTACGAATCCTGAACCCTGGGAACGGCGCATGCCACGGGGCGGGCCGAACGAAGGCCCCGGGCGACCGAAACGCCGGAAGAATCTTTCAAGGGGATCGCCAGGGCGTACCCCCGGCACGGGACCACCGCGAAAACCCGGCGTGCGGAAATCATTGGCGGCATCGGCCACGGTTACCTTGACGGATACGACCGCGCCACGGACCCGTTCAATTACGTTCGCGAAGGATGGGAAGGCAGCTGATGCCGTTACCGGCGCTTGTGCAACCGCGGAGTTGATTGGCGGGAAATATGATGTGCCAATTGTCCCGGCAATTGCCAGCACCACCGCCGCGCCCAATAATCTGGTGCGTGTACCAAAGCGGCGATCGACGGATCTTGGCCCGTGGGGGATCTGAGTAAAGTTTCTTGGATTGGATTGCATCTAGATTTCCTCTCGATTGACTACCGGTGACCCGGTGTTGAGGAAAACCTAGGCGGAGGCGTCTAACCTCAGTATTACTGGGGCATGAAAAATTTGTAAGGTAATTCAATACGTCAACAAAGTGAGCCAATTATGGCTATTTCTTGGTCAGGATCTTACTTAACTGTGCTTGTTCATCGTCACTCAGATAATTGTCGCCATCCGCCCGGACGCGCCGCCGTCTGGTTCTGAATATGATGACCACGGCGGCGACAAGCAAGATTGTGACGGGTAGCAACCAAAGCATTATCGTTTGTGCATCAAACGGAGGCTTTAGCAAAATGAATTTGCCGTACCGTGCAACAACAAAATCCAACACTTCCTTGTCGCTGTCGCCGGCCTTCAACCGCTCGCGGACGATAATTCTCAAATCGCGCGCAAGTGGCGCGTCGGAATCGTCGATCGATTGATTTTGGCAAACCAGGCAACGCAGACCTGCGGATATGCTCCTGGCTCTCGATTCAAGGGCCTGATCCGCCAGAAGTTCGTCTGGTTGCACAGACAGAACCGGCTGCATCGAAATGATCAGACAAATAGCAACCAACAACAGGCGCCTCATGACGCCGATCCCGTAACAGGCGTCGCCGAGGGCTCAGTATCGGCACCCGCAAGTCTGCGGCGGCGTCCTCCTACTATTCGCATCCTGCGATCCGACAATGACAGTCCACCGCCAACCGCCATGAACACGGCGCCGAGCCAGATCAGCGACACGTATGGTTTCCAATATATACGTGTACTCACGGCACCATTCTTATCCTGTTGCGAAATCACGACGTGCACATGTCCAAATGAAAATGTTGCCAGACCGGCTTGCGACGTCGTCATTCTTTGCGCTGTAAAAAAACGGCGCGAAGGTTCCAGCTTAGAGACAATCGCGCCTCCCTTGCGCACAGTCATGTAGGCAACCATTTCGCGATAATTTGGTCCTTGACGGGGCGAAATTTTATCAAGGGTTATAGTATAAGGACCCGCCTGCAAGGTTTGGCCAACTTTGAAGGAAGCAATACGCTCGACGCCCCACCCGGTCGCGGCCAGGCCAAAAATTGTCACCCCGACGCCAGCGTGGGCAATCGCCGCTCCCCAGGCTGATCGCGGCATACCAAGGGCCCGTACCAGTACGTTATGGAGCCCGGAACTTCGCCTGACCAATCGCCCTACGATATCTACGAACGAACCTGTTATCAAGTAAATCGCTGCGCCCGCCATGATGGCCGCGAGTACAGGCCCGCCTTGCATTGCAAAGAATACCAATGCCGCTATTGCCCCGGCTGCAACCGCCACGGTAAGCCGCTGCGCGGCGCCTAGAAAATCACCACGTTTCCACGCCAGCAACTGACCAAAGGGCATTGCAACGATTATCGGTATGAACAAGGGCACAAAAGTCAAATTGAAGAAAGGCGGCCCAACGGATATCTTTGCGCCGGTTATGGATTCCAGTGCAAGCGGGTACAGGGTTCCAACAAGGACCGTGGCACAGCAAGTCGTGAGAAGAAGATTATTCACCACCAGCGCGCTCTCGCGCGATATGGGCGCGAATAATCCGCCAGGCTTCAATTTTGGTGCTTGCAGGGCAAAAAGAAAGAGCGATCCACCGATAAAGAAGACCAAAATCGCCAATATAAATATGCCCCGTTGCGGATCGCTGGCAAAAGCATGTACCGATGTCAGCACGCCAGACCGCACGAGAAATGTACCAAGCAACGACAGGGAAAACGCAAGTATCGACAGAAAGATGGTCCATACTTTCAGCGCATCTCGCTTTTCCATTACAATTATCGTGTGCAAGAGCGCGGTTCCAGCCAACCACGGCATCAATGATGCGTTTTCAACTGGGTCCCAGAACCAAAATCCGCCCCATCCAAGCGTGTAGTACGCCCAGTAAGACCCCATTGCTATGCCCAGCGTCAGAAATATCCAGGCCAACAATATCCAGGGTCTGACAAAGCGAGCCCACATCGCGTCAATGCGACCGATAATCAGGGCGCCTGCAGCAAACGAAAACGTAATGGAGAAGCCTACATACCCGACATATAACAATGGCGGATGGATCGCCAAACCGGGGTCTTGCAAGATCGGATTGAGGTCCCGTCCTTCGATCGGCGCCTGGATCAGCCTGGCAAACGGATTGGACGTGAGCAGTACGAACAAGACAAACGCCGCCGAAACCCAAGCCTGCACAGCCAACACAGCGGCGCGAAGATCCCTTGGCATATTGCGCGCGAATACGGCTACCAATGCCCCGAACAATGCAAGCGTCAATATCCAAAGCAGCATTGAGCCTTCGTGATTCCCCCACACACCTGATATCTTGTAGACAAGCGGCTTTTCAGAGTGGGAGTTTTCGAACACATTCACGACGGAAAAGTCGGAAGCGAGATAAGCCCAGGTTAACGCCGCATATGAGCCGGCAACCAGCAGGAATTGTCCGACAGCAGTCACCGGGGCAACGGCAAGTAACGTCTCATCCGATCTTATTACGCCCCACAGCGGCAGCAGCGACTGAAGCAACGATAGCGCAAACGCGAGCACAAGGGCGTAATGTCCAAGTTCAACGATCATTGCTCGGGTCTGCCGGTTGCTTTGTCAGATTTGAATTTTCCCTTTGCATGCTTGAACAGGCCTTGCTTCTTCAACGAGTCAGCGAGGTCGCGCGGCATGTAGTTTTCATCGTGTTTGGCAAGAACCGAATCGGCCTTGAACGCGGCAGGCGACTGCAACACACCTTCGGTCACTACACCCTGACCTTCACGAAACAGGTCCGGCAAAATGCCGGTATAACTGACGGTAATCTCGCGCGTGCTATCGGTGACGACAAACGTGACAGCTTGCCCACCTGTCTTCTTGATCGACCCCTTCTTGACCAATCCGCCCAGTCTCAGCCGGGTTCCAGGCTTAACCGACTTGGCGTGAACTTCCGCGGGCGTATAGAAAAACACGACGTTATCCCGCATGGCAAACAGCATCAGTCCCGCGGCCAATGCGACGAAACCTACGCCGATTGATATAATCGCCAGTCGGCGGCCTTTTCTGGTCATTTCAGAACTTTCAATCCTGAAGCGCGGGCAGCCTCTGCAAGTTTTGCCAGCGCCGCGGGTTCGGACGCGAACAACTCACGCGCCTGCGTAAATGCCGCGATGGCCTTTTTTCTCTCGTTCAGTACCGCGTAAGAACGGATCAATTTTTGCCAGCCCTCCAGGTCCTTTCCGTCTTTCTGCAATCGGGCCGCCAAGCCGGAAACCATCGAGCGAATGGCATTCAGCCGCTCTGCGGGCGGGAGAGCAGCGATCGCCATTCCGGCTTGGCTTGCAGGACCCTTTGAATTTTCTGGTGAGGGGCGTGAGGCGCCATTGCGCGAATTCGCCGAAAGCCTTTCGCGGATCGCTTGGACCCACGGGGCGCCAGGAGGGGAACTTGCAATCAATTTTTCCCCGATTTCGCGCGCTTTTTGTAATTCACCGGATTGCTCGGCCGCAAGCCCTAAGAAGAACAGCGCCTGACTGTGCGATGGATTGAGCTTGAGAGCTTGCGCAAAAGTCTCGGCGGCGGCCGGCGTTACTTTTCCCCTGGCGGCAAAAAACATTGCTTCGCCAAGGGAGGCGTAATTTCCCGCTTCCGGCTTCGCGAGCTTGACGACATGCGACCACGCTTTGACTGCGTCCTGGTAGCGCTTCAGCCGAAAATAGACTGGTGCTATTACTTTCCAACCGCGAGCATCATGCGGCTGCTTTGCAAGATGTTTTTCGATTTTGGCCACTGCCGCGACCAACTCGATCTTGCCGGGTGGAGCACTGAGGCGCGCCTGTAGTGGCCTGTCGGCAAGAGACGGCTTTCCGATGGCTGTGTATAGTCCGATCGACAACACAGGCAGGACAATTATGGCCGCAGCCGCAGCCATGCGGCGATTGAACCGGCTGTCGGATTTGCTGGCTTTTCCTTTTTCCCGCGATGATTGCGCGGTCGCGGCGATCAAGCGCCGCCCGGCCTCCGCCGTAGCAGATGAAAATTCGGACGCAGACAGAAGACCTTGGTCGCGATCCCATTCAAGCTCGGCCATTTGCGCGTTGTAAAAATCGGTATGCCGCTCAGCCAAAGCTGTGTCTTCGCCAACGCGAGAAATTGGCCAAAGCACGCACATGGCGCCCATGCCCGTGAGAATAGCGATTGCGATCCAGATCATCGGCCGCTTTTCCCATGTAGCGATGCTGGAGGGAAGTGCCTTTCCACCGCTCTCGCGGCGCGTGCGGTCGGCCCGCCCTCAGGCGACCACTCCCCATTTAGCTGACAATATTCCAGCGCCCTGATCCCGTCTTGCAGGCTTTTCCCTTTCCACTCGATGGTCGCCCATTAAGGTAAATGGTGTGGCTGTATTCCCGGCATGAATTAGAACCGGCGCCGGACACTGGGCCCGGCAATATGAACCCAAAACTGCCATCGGCGCCCTTCCATGAGAGGCGCTTACCCTCTGATATAGCATCGTACTGCGCTTTTCCGGCTATTTTGCGGTCACGGTCGCTCAGCCCCTTGCCCGCTGCGCCCAAAACCGCGCCAGCAAGGAACGGGTTGGTTTGTACTACCGGGGTCGGGGAGCGGCCAACGCCACCACACCCGGCCAACATGGTACAGATCAACGCAATCGAGCCAAATAGGCGAATTTTCGGCAATCTAGCACCTAATCAAGCAAAACTGTGCATCTGTCGTCCCCACACACCCATGAATTTCGGTTCTACTCTTCCCTGGGACAACGCATACATAGAGTGTATCAGACGGCTGGGATGGTCAACCGAACGCGCAGACCTCCGAGGGGCGAGTCCAGCAGGTCAAGGCCGCCACCGTACGCAAGCGCCAAATCATTCACAATTGACAGCCCCAAACCGGAGCCGGGTTTTGTTTCGTCAAGGCGTCGCCCCCGAGTCAGGGCAGCATCCCGTGATGCTGATGGCAATCCCGGTCCGTCGTCGTCGATGGTAAGCTGCATGAACTCACCCTCGCTGCGCCTTACCGTATCGATCGCGACAATAATTTGTGATCTTGCCCATTTTCCGGCGTTGTCGAGCAAATTTCCCGCCATTTCTTCAAAATCCTGGCGCTCGCCCCGAAACTTCAAGCCCTCGCTTCCCAGTCGCTGGAATTTCACGGCCCGATCCTGATAAATCTTCTCAAATGTCCGGATGAGGGCGGACAGTGGTTCATCGACCTCTAGCACTGAACCAACCACGCTCGAGCGGGCAGCGGCCCTGGCTCGATCAAGGTAATAGGTCACCTGATCACGCATGAGCTGAGTCTGTTCCCTGACCTTTCCGGCGAAATTCGAATTGTCGCGATCCACTTCATTGGTGATGACGCTCAGCGGGGTTTTCAATGCATGCGCCAGGTTACCCACCTGCGTGCGAGCGCGCTCGATCACTTCGCGATTTGAAGTGATGAGCAAATTCAATTCTTCCGCCAAGGGCTCCAAATCTTGCGGGAATTTTCCGTCGATCTTGTCGGCTCTGCCTTGGCGAATGTTCGTCACTTGCGCCTGCAGCCGGCGCAGTGGCCGAAGCCCGTACCGGACTTGCAATGCCGTTGTTCCGACCAGTGCCAGACTAAGCAGCATGAATGTTGTGATGAGGGCGAGCTTGAAATTCCAAATCTGTTCTTCGACTGCCTCATTGGTAGCCGCAATTTGAATCAGGAAGGTTCCGGTCGCGCCGATATCAATTACACGTTCCAAAACCCGCAGGCGCCGACCGTCCGGTCCATCAATATAATACAGTTTTTGTAATGTGGACTGGGCGCTGAGTCTGTTCCGGTCCTGCGGCCACGGCAATCGCACGCCGCTCAAAGAGAGCGACTGACGAATTTGCACTGGCTCGGGCTTCAACCGAGTGACCTGCCAATACCAGCCGGATTGTGCGAGATCAAACTGGGGATCTCCAAGGCGGCCTGGTTCCGACAATTGATCGTCGTCACCCACTGCAAGATCCGCTACCAATGAACTTAAGTACAGACCCAACCGACCATCAAACGAACGCTCGGTATTGCGCCGATATACAGTAACCAGAAAAATTCCGGCAATCAAAAGGAGCACAGTGCTCCAACCGGCCGCTGACAAAAATAGTCGCGTTGCAATGGATTGATCTTTACGCAGTTGCGCAAACATGGATATCAGCTTACCGGACCGGAACTGGATGCGGGCGCTTCACCAGGCGCCGGAACCAAATAGCCCAACCCCCTGATCGTCTGAATTATCTCCACACCAAGCTTCTTCCGCAACCGACCAATGAAAACTTCAATCGTGTTGGAATCGCGATCGAAATCCTGATCGTACAAGTGTTCGACCAACTCCGTCCGGGATACAACACGGCCACAATGATGCATGAGGTATGCGAGAAGCCGGTATTCGTGTGACGTCAGGCGGATCGGATTACCGTCCACCATCACCCGGCCCGCTTTGGTGTCGAGCCGCACCGGGCCACATGTAAGTTCACTTGATGCGTGTCCGGCAGCCCGGCGCAACAAGGCACGCAGGCGGGCGAGAACTTCCTCCATATGAAACGGCTTCGCGACATAATCATCGGCACCTGCGTCAAATCCTTTGACCTTGTCGCCCCAACTGTCGCGAGCAGTCAATATCAACACCGGCATTGTCCTGCCGTCCCTGCGCCAATTCTCAAGGACAGCCAGACCATCCAGTTTCGGCAAGCCGAGATCAAGCACAGCGGCATCGTAAGGCTCCGTATCTCCAAGATAGTGGCCCTCCTCGCCATCAAACGCTGTGTCAACGACATAGCCCGCCTGTTGCAATGCGGCAACCAACTGACGGTTCAAGTCTCTGTCGTCTTCTACGACCAACAATCGCACCGATCTTCCTCCAATTACGCCCCGTAGAGCAGCGCCGCGTGAAAGTCATTTCCGCTTTTTTGTGTGCGATTTGCGGCCTTGTTTCGATCGCCGCCTTGTGGTGGTAACTCGCAAGTATCGCCCATTGCGGGCATTGACATAGGTACGGACGACCTTACCGTCGCGGCGCAACAGCAGGAAACGATACATCAAGATATTCCGGCGGCGGCACAGCGCACTGCGAAGAGGTTGCGCCTTGTAACGCCGGGCCGCGGCGCGTAACAATATCAAGGGATTTGCAAGCTTTAGCCGCGCAATACGGTCACGCGTGTCTTTCGAGGAGTAGCATCGAATCTGGTTTCGAGATTTGCCGGCTGCCTCGACAACCGGGGCAACTAATAAGAATCCTGCAAAAAACACAAGTATTTTAAACATTTCGCCTTGTCGCCACGCGCCAATGAACGATCGATGAATGAACTATCAAGCTCCCGAGTAGATTAGCACAGAAACAGGCTTCTTGTCCCTCCCCCAAAGCTGGACATCAGCACTTCATTTGATCTACGACGTTCGTCTGCCCTGATACGAGCGGGGACCGCCGCGGGCCTTTGGTTGCGTGCACAGACGCGCGTCGCTGGAGAAGCGGTGCAATGAATTGATAGCGCGCTCTCCCGAAGACCGGGATCCGTGATCAGGGTTGGTAACGTCACCACCCCGGTGAAGCGCTTCAGCGTGGGATTGGGTTTGACGGACTGGCTGGTCTCAATCTACTTGCGATCACGCGCCGACTTTACGGGTATTTCCGCCGCTGTCCGGACCGCCAATTTGGCGGTCCAAATTCTTCCACCGACGACTGAGGACCGAAATCGATCCGCATTTTTACGTCGGACCTGAACAAGTCAAATCAATGGCTGCGACCGTATCAATGGGGCCGGCACGTGATCTGACCAATAATGATATTTTCGCGATCTAGCGCGCAATCGGCGAGGCGGCGCGGAACCTGCCGACTATTGTATTTATTCCACCAAGTACAGCGGTCAGGGATGCACCAAATGCGGCCATGTCACCGGACTTCCACGCCAGAAACGCCGCACCCGCTGATGAGCCAACTACGGCAAATGCCGACCAAATGGTCTGTGACGCCCAGAAGGGTTGGGGCGATTCGATTAAACCGAGACCGGATACATGCTTTGAACTGGCCATTTGTGATCCTTTCATGCTTGGGAAATGAGGCAATTTGTATGCCTACAGATGCCTGGGACAGTTGCGCTGAAATTCTTTCAACGCGATGACAAAACAAGCCGTAGTAACCGCGACCACTCGATGGTTGCATGACGTAAGAGGGGATTGGTGCGCGAACCCTGAGGCATTCGGATCATTCGACCCTGAAACAACAAGCCGTCCGGATTTCTTGCACAAAAGTCTGAAGTGTCGTTTCACCCATTACTGCCGCTAAGCGATTTGGAATGTCCGTCATCAGATGATTTGGCACACGAGCGGGTATCTGGTTTGAGAGGATC
>CAZTMN010000048.1:0-29167 GCA_964615275.1 uncultured Beijerinckia sp.
AGTATTTTGACCTGAAAGGCGTACTCGGCAAGCCCAAGCCCGTTGGCGGCCAGCGTCCGTTGTTGATGAGCGCAGGTGCATCGGACACCGGCAAGAAGTTCGCGGCCGAACATGCCGATTGCCTGTTCATGACCATTTACGACATGGACCGTGTCCCCGGTGATGCCAAGGCGTTACGCGGTTACGCACGGCCCGGCCGCAATCCGGGCGTCTACGCCAGCGGCCACATGTTCACCCGCAGGACCGAAAAAGAAACCAAAGAATGGTACGATTATATCGTCCATGAAAACGGCGACTGGGAGGCGGCAAAGCACATAATCAATATTCGCGTCGCCGGCGGCGGGCAATCCGTTCCCCCTGAAATCGTCAAGGAGCGCGCACCGCAATTGATTGCGGGTATTGGCACCTCGCCGATTGTTGGCAGCTATGACCAGGTTGCGGAGAAGTTCAAATATCTCAGCGATTCCGGTCTCGATGGCATCGCAATCGGCATGGTGAATTACATCGAGGAGTTTCCCATTTTGCGCGACGAGATCTTGCCAAGAATGGAACGGCTCGGTCTGCGCAATCCCGTCAAACACTGAACCAGACGCGAAACCGAAAGACACGCATGGGCTCTACGCCGGAACTGGTGGTCCTGGTCGATGAAAACGACAACGAAACCGGGACTATGGAAAAGCTGGAAGCGCATCAAAAGGCGCTGCTGCACAGGGCCATCTCGGTGTTTGTTTTTGACGGTGAGGGGCGCGTCCTGCTGCAAAAACGCCACAAGGACAAATATCATTCCCGGAGCCAATGGGCGAATGCAGCTTGCAGTCACCCGCGCCAGGGTGAGGTTCCCTTCATGACCGCGCGCCGGCGATTGCAAGAGGAGATGGGTTTCGATTGCACCCTGCGTTTTCTGTTCCGCGAATTATACAGGCACGATGTCGGAAATGGGTTGACGGAGCATGAGCTTGTTCACGTCTTTGGCGGGATTTACGATGGCCCGGTGCGGCCGGATCCGCTGGAGGCCGAGGGTTACCAATGGCTCGACCTGACTGCGCTTGAAGAAGAGGTAAAACAAAAGCCAGAGCGCTTCGCGCCCTGGCTGCGAATCTACCTGGAGCGGCACGCCGGTGAATTGCGTGCCGCGGCCGACCCGTAACGTCACTTCATCGTATTGAATGCTTTCAATACCGCAGCGCGCGATGCCTTTGCGGCTTCGGCATGATAGCCGTCTTTTTGCGGCATGGAGAAATTGTGGGTGGCGCCCGCGTGCACGACAATTTCCGCATTCGAGTGGCGGGCGTAGGATTGCTTGATAGCGTCGACCTCATCCATGGGCACGACCGGATCCTCGGCGCCGAAGTGGAAGCTGACCGGGCATTTCACCTTGTCTGTTTCATCCAGATGCTTGCCGATCATCGTGCCGTGGAAGGCGCCTGCTGCATCCGCGCCAAAACGCGATGCGCACAGATGCGCATAGCGCCCGCCAAAACAGAAGCCGAGGACGCCGACCTTGCCGTTGCATTCCGGCCGTCCGCGCAGGTCGTTCATCAGGTCTTCAATGTCCTTTATGCCCTGGTCGAAATCGAAGTCGTTGTAACGCTTGAAAGCAACTTCCATGTCGGCGGTAGGGCCGGGGATCTGCCGCCAGAAAATATCGGGCGTGGACACCACGAAGCCGTCCGCGGCCCAGGCGTCAGCAAGGTCTTCCATTTCCTTGTCGATGCCGAAGATCGCGGATATCAGCAAAATACCCGGCGCCTTTCCGTCGCCATCCGGTACGGACAGGCGGCCGGTAAAACTCTCGCCGTCGCGGGTCGTATAGGTAATGTTGGAACTGGCCATGTTTCCTCCGTGGACCTTGTAGTTGGTTTCGACGGCACGCTATCGCAAAACCGGCAGCGAGCGCAATTGCCCGCAGCCTGAAAGCCGGTTTCCCGATTTCTGTACTATTAGCGCCCGTGTTTCCCGACTTCCCAGCCGTGGCTGGCGAGAAACTTTTCGCCGACCTCCGTCGGCTCGTCTTCGAGCGGCGTGCCCATCGTATCGTTCCAACGGTTGAGAAAGCCGAAGACAGAAATAACTGCAACGATTTCGACAATTTGTTCCTCGCTCCAGTATTTGCGCATTTCCAGGAACATCTCGTCGGTGACGTCGTTCGGGACCGATGCCCCGGCCATCGCCAGGTTGAGTGCGGCGCGCTCGGCATCGGAGAACAGCGGGTTGGTTTCATAATCCCATATTGCCGCCAGTTTCTGTTCTTCAACGCCTAGGTGCAACGCGCCCCCGGCGGTGTGCGCCATGCAATATTGGCAGCCGGAGGCACGGCTCGCCACATGGGAGACGAGCCGCTTGAAACCGTTGTCCACCGTGCTCGACTTGTCCCAGATGCTCGCCGACATGGCCGCGAAGGCCTTCATGATTTCCGGGCGCCGCTGCATGATCAACATGGAATTGGGAACAAACCCGAGGTTCTTGATCGAAGCCTGGAAATTTGGCTGCAAATCGGGATTGTGATCGGCGGGCAGGGGTTCGAGCCGCGGCGATCGCTTTACTTTCTGATCCATGGATTGTCTCCTCGATATTTCTTGATCCTGTTTCGTTTGAAAAAAAGGCGCTGCCCGGATCGCAGGCAACGCCTCGACGTTTTTCGTCAGCGCAACATGACTGTCAGTGCTTGTTCACTTCGAGCGTGTAGTCCTCGATCAACGTGCGCGAAATATTGCCGGGCGTGAACTTGTACTGGCCGATCTCGGATACCGGCGTCACCTCTGCACCAGTGCCGCAAATGAAGCACTCGTTAAAGTTCTCCATTTCTTCCGGCATGATCCGGCGCTCAACGACATCTATGCCGCGCCGTTGGGCAAGGTCGATCACGGTCCGCCTTGTTATGCCGTCGAGAAAGCAGTCCGCTATCGGTGTGTGGATTTTGCCGTCCTGCGTGAACAGGACATTGGCGCCCGTACATTCGGCAACCCGTCCCTGCCAGTCCAGCATCAGTGCGTCTGCATAGCCCTTGGCTTCCGCACGGTGTTTGGAGATGGTGCAGATCATGTACAGGCCGGCAGCTTTGGAATCGCATGGCGCGGTCATCGGATCGGGCCGGCGGTAGTCGGCAATGTCGAGGCGGATGCCGCGCATTTTCTCATTGACGTCGAACATGCTTGGCCAGTCCCAAACTGCTACCGCCATGTGAATTGTGGAGTGCTGGGCCGAAACCGCCATCATCTCGCTTCCACGCCACGCCACGGGGCGCACGTAGCAGCTTTCCATCTTGTTTTTCTCGACAACTAGTTTTTTCACAGCCTCGATTTCGTCCACCGAATAGGGAATTTCGTAATCGAGCAATTGGGCGGACTTCTTGAAGCGTTCGGAATGTTCGCGGCTCTTGAAAATCACGCCGCCATAGGCGCGCTCGCCTTCAAAGACGGTTGAGCCGTAATGCAGCCCGTGACTGAGAATATGCAGCTTGGCGTCTTTCCACGGGAGCAGTTCGCCGTCCATCCAGATAAAGCCTTCCCGCTGGTCGAATGGAAGAACAGACATGCACATCGCTCCCTATGGCGTATTCGGTCTGCAGCGCATCCGGCCCCGGGGACGAATTTGCGCCTGCACAATGTTTCGGAATGCTATCGCGCGTTGGCGAAACGCAGGCAGAATGCAAGGCGCAGCAACTGATGGTACATGGGCCATCGCGGCCCCAAAATACCGGAAAAACGCCTCTAATCTGCCTTTTCCTACCTTGACGACTAGCAATCAACCTGAAATATGTCAATATCACTGACTTATTTTGGGCCCGCAATGACGACCCTAGTCTCACCGACCGGCACGGCTGCCGCAGACACCCAGCCCGGCGGGCAATCAGCCGCTTCCGGGCGATCGGGCACGACCGAGCCGCCCATGTTCGAACTAATCGAGCTGCTGTTCTTCGCTTACCGGGATTTCGTCGCCGATGCCGACCGTTTGCTGGTGCGTTATAATTTTGGCCGCGCCCATCACCGCGTGTTGCATTTTGTCAACCGTCATCCCGGCCTTACGATAGCCGAACTGCTCGATATCCTGCGCATAACGAAACAAAGCCTGAACCGCGTTCTGAAGGAATTGGTCGGAGAGGGTTATGTTGATGCCCGCGCCGGCGCTGCTGACCGCCGTCAGCGCAACCTTTATCTCACAGATACCGGACGTGCGCTCGCCCAGGACCTTGCGCAAATCCAGTCACACCGCTTTGCCCGGGCACTGCAGCAATTGCCGCCGGGTGGCCGTGAAAACGCCATCAAATTTCTGCTATCAATGATAGATGAAAATGAGCGCGAGGCGGTTTCCCGCCTTATTTGGGACGCGCACAAGTAGCTCTATGCTGCTGTCGCAGTCGGCGGGGCCAGCGGGAAACGAATATGGCGCAAGACCAAGACGAGGTGGGCCCGGATCAATCAATTCCCGTTTCAGCGGGTCAGGAACCGGCCGCGGGCGTTCCGGAGAACCCCTCAGGTTCTGCAGATGGCGCTTCGGCGCCCGGCTTTGACGACGACGCAGCGCACCTGCTGTTGGTTGATGATGACCGCCGTATCCGAGCGCTGATGTCGCGCTACCTGACCCGGAGTGGTTTCCGGGTGACAACCGCCGCCGATGCGGCTCAAGCCCGCCGGCACTTGGAGGGGCTGTCTTTCGACTTGATGATCGTGGATGTCATGATGCCGGGAGAATCCGGTCTGGATCTGGTACGCTGGCTGCGCGCGCAATCGCAGGTTCCGGTCTTGTTGCTGACCGCCCGGGCGGAGGCCTCGGACAGAATATCCGGGCTGGAAACCGGCGCCGACGATTATCTGACCAAACCGTTTGAGCCGCGTGAATTGTCATTGCGGATAGCGTCCATCTTGCGCCGGGTTGCGCCCGTTCCTGCCGCCGCCACGCCGCAGGTCATCCGGTTCGGTCCGTTTCTGTTTCATGTCGATCGTGGTGAATTGCGCAATGGAGAAGAGCAGGTTCGCCTCACCGAGCGGGAACGCTCGATACTACAGACACTGGCACGTTCATCAGGCGAACCGGTCTCGCGTGAGGAGCTTGCCGGCGGCATGGATTCTACCAATGAAAGAACGGTTGACGTACATATCAATCGGTTGCGGCGAAAACTTGAGCGTGATCCGGCGAATCCGCAATATTTGCAGACAGCGCGCGGGTCCGGCTATCGTATCGTTATCGAAACCTAGATAATCGTGTGCCCAAATGAACGCGTTTGATCATCTACATGCCGATCGAACCAAGGCAGAGCATCGACATTCGCGAACGACCGGGCCCGCTTATTCGAGTGAATCCGACCGGGGCTGCAGCATGAGCAACAATCCATGACCCTGGCGTTGCCATCTTATCTGACCAATTATCTCGCCAAGCCGCGCACGCTGTGGCGAAAATTTGCACGTTGGCTTGCAGGTTTGCTCCCGCAAGGCCTGTACCGCCGCGCCTTGTTGATCGTCATTTTGCCGGTTGTTTTACTACAGACAACGATTGCCTGGATTTTTATGGAACGGCACTGGCAATATGTAACCGGCCGGTTGTCGGCGTCCACGGTCAATGAAATAGCTGCCATTATCGATCTGTATGAAGCCGATTCCAAATTGCCCAATCTGAAGCGACTGGACATCGTCGCCAACCGGCGGCTGTTGATGGATATCGAGCTGCTCCCCGACAAGTCATTGCCGCCGGCGCTGCCGCGCCCGTTTTTTTCAATCATTGATACCGCACTGTCGCGCGAGCTGTCGCAACAAATTGGAAAGCCCTTCTGGATAGATACCGTTGGCAAGTCGAAACTGATTGAAATACGAATTCAATTAAAGTCCGGCGTGTTGCGGGTTCTGACCCATCGCAACCAGGCCTACGTTTCCAACTCGCACATCTTTCTGGTCTGGATGTTTGTCATATCGTTGATTCTGCTTGCGATAGCGATCTTGTTCTTGCGGAACCAGATCAGACCGATCGTAAGGCTGGCGCGGGCCGCCGAGGAATTCGGCAAGGGCCGCGAAACCGATTTCAGGCCGCACGGCGCAAGAGAAGTGCGCCAGGCCGGATTGGCCTTCATTGAGATGAAACGCCGGGTGGAGCGGTCCCTCGAGCAGCGTACAACCATGCTCAGTGGCGTCAGCCATGATCTGCGCACCATCCTCACCCGGTTCAGGCTATCCCTTGCGGTATTGCCGCAGGGCCCGGAACTGAAGGAACTCGAAGCCGACGTCGACGAAATGCAGCGCATGTTGGAGGCCTATTTGGATTTTGCCAAAGGCGCCGGCAGCGAGAGCGCCTCCAAAGTCAACCTCAACGAAGTCCTGGGTCAAGTTAAGGCCGACGCGGACCGCCGCGGAAAGCCGTGTGAGTTCGAGGTCATCGGTGATCCGGGGGTGATGGTCCGCCCTGACGGCTTCAAGCGCCTGCTCGTCAACCTTGTTTCGAACGCTCAACGGTACGGAAACCGGGTTCGGATTACCGCCCGTCACGAGGGCCGGTTCTTGTTTGTCGACGTGGAGGACGACGGGCCGGGCATTCCTGAAGAATCGCGGGAAGACGTTTTCCGACCGTTTTTCAGGCTTGACGAGGCACGAAATCTTGACGGCGCCGGGACCGGGCTCGGTCTGGCGATTGCGCGTGATATCGCCCGCATTCACGGTGGTGACATCCAGCTCGGCGATAGTGTGTTGGGCGGCTTGCGCGCCAGCGTACGCTTGCCGAGCTAGCCGTCCGGCTTCGTCCATCCCCGGAATTCGGTCAGTTTTATGGGAAATCGGGCAGATCGCGGTTCGCAATGCACCAGCGCATGTCCCGGGTGGAATTTGGGCGGGCCGGGCGTATCCTACTGAATTGTAAAGCTCAGCGGTATCAATTCCACGCTGCCGCACCTGCACCAATGGGCTAAAAAAATTCAATTATTTCTTACAATTAGCGCTTTTTTTATACTCGCGCTCCATTGTGGCTCGGCGGAAGTCCGGTGGCCACGATGATCGAAGGTATCGCGATTTGCTAACGCGGAAAGTTGAAGAGCAGCGGCGCTTCTTCAACCGTGTGAACATGCCCGAGGAGCTGAGGCCGCTGGTGCGCGCCGAGCAGATCAACTCCGTCAACCGGCTGACTCCAGCCATGATGGCCGGCAATATCAGCAACGCACTCGTCATAGCTGCGGCCTCATGGAACGGTCCGTTTTGGTTCGCCGGCATTGTCTGGACGGCCCTCCTGGTCGTAGTCTCCGCCTGGGTGCTGCACCACCACTTCCGCAAGCGCGCGGGAGACAGGCGCCACGCGGTATCCGCGCGTACCATCCAGCGCCTGGTGCGGTCTTCATTGATTTTTGACCTTATCTGGGCCGGCATGCCGCTGCTGTTCCTGGGACAGACTACCGTATCTGCGGGCCTGCTGGTGATTGCCATACCAGCCGGCATGGCGTGCATCGGTTCGTTCAGCTTGGCGTTGGTGCCATTGGCCGCCGCAGCATTCTCCGGCCCGCTGATAATCTCGAGTCTGGTTACCTATTATCTCTCTGGCCAATCGAATTTTGGCATGGTCTTCATGCTGGCGGCCGCGTTGACAATGACGTTGCTGAGCGCCGTCACTGTGTATTACGACCAGTTGTTACGCAGGATTATTGATCAGGCCGCGGCGGAAGAACTCGCCCACAAGGATTTTTTGACCGGCCTGTTCAATAGCAAGGGCTTTGAAGATTTTGTATCGTCAAACGCACTTGCGCCGATGAAGCGGCACGGCACCAAATTCTCGATCCTGGTGCTCAGTTTCGATAATTTCGGGGCAATCAATAATTCGTTTGGTTTTGCGGCCGGGGATGAACTGCTGGTGCGGATTGCCGAACGATTGATGTCGATAACACGGCCGGAAGACTGCGTGGCTCGTGTGGGCGGTGACAGCTTCGCGATTGCCTGCGCTGATACGCCTGACGCGCATCACGCATCGATTATAGCCGACCGTATCGTTCGGAATTTCGTTTCGCCGCTGGTGGTTTCTGGCCGCTCGATTGTTTGCAAGCCCGGTATCGGCATTGCGCTGGCGCCCTCGAACGGCGACGAGTTGGATGGCTTGCTGAATTCCGCCAATCAGGCATTGTTTACCGCAAAGCAAAACAAGCGTGGTGGCTATGCGTTCTTTGACGGCGCCGTCGGTGCACGGGTTGAAAAGCAAAAGAGACTTGCATCCGCCTTGCGCGCCGCGCTGGAACGGAACGAGCTTCACCTGGAATATCAGCCGATCTACGCGACGCGCACGAAACAGCTGTCCGGGTTCGAAACACTTTTGCGATGGACCCATCCGGAATTCGGACCAGTATCGCCAGCTGAGTTCATACCGATCGCTGAACAGCTTGGTCTGATTCAGGAAATTGGCGAATGGATCATCGATAGCGCGTGCCAGGCATTGCAGCAATGGCCGGAATACATTCGGGTGAGTGTAAATTTCTCGCCGTTGCAACTCTCCAGTCCCACACTCGTAGACTATACGCTTGACCGGTTGAAGTTTTACGGCGCTGATCCCCGGCGCTTTGAGGTCGAGATAACTGAATCCGTCGCCATGCAGGAAGATGAAGCACCCCTGCGCGCTCTGGAGGAATTTCGCGCCCACGACATCGGTATCGCGCTGGACGACTTCGGCACCGGATATTCGTCGTTGACGTACATTTGCACTTTACCGGTTATCCGCGTGAAAATTGACCGCTCTTTCGTTGCCGGTTGTTTTACGACAAGCCAGTCGCTTGCGGTTATTCAGGCGATTATCGGACTTGCAAACTCCCTGAAACTTGGCGTTGTCGCGGAAGGCATCGAAACCATTTCGCAATACCACTTGCTCGCCGGACTGGGCTGCGAGGAAATTCAGGGTTTTCTTTTGTCGCGCCCGATCCCGTTGCAAGAGGCAACGGAAATGGCCAACCAAACGGGTGGGTTGCTGCGGAGGGTGGCGTGACCTGTCGGCTGCGTGACATCCGGCAATGGTTGGACTTATTGCACGAACTTCGAACTCAATTATCAGCGGCCTCCCGGGCAGCTGATTGATCGCGCGCGTCCGCGTCGCCGTGGTCATTGCCATCACGGGTTCTTGTGCGCGCCTGCGCCATCCGGTCCCTGACCCGCCGTTCGAGTCGTCGACCGCTGGTGAGGAGTGCGCCGGCAAATGTGCGAAGTGGTGCGGCCAGCCGGTCAATATCTTCGGCGCGCTCGACCAGTCGCCCGCCACGTTCCAACTCCCGGTCGAGGGCAGCCATCGTGCGTTCGCGGTCGGGGCTGTCGTCGTCGAGCCAAATGCTGACGATCCGCTGCCATGCGAGCACGAGCCCTTGCAGCTTGACTGCCCCCAATGTCCCTTCGCTTTCAATGTTTGCGGCCTCGAGCATGAACCGCATCGAATTGAGCGCGGTGCTATTGAGCGCCACCGCCGTCGCCGGGTCGCGCCGCACCCATTGGTTCAGCTCTCTCAGGGAGTCCCGGTAGGGTTCCATGGCGTCGAGCCGCCGCATCAGGACATCGAAAAGCCGGTCACGCGCGGGTTCGCCGAGCAGGTCGTCGCTACCGCCCGATAGCACTTTCTTGTCGATCAACTTGGCGAAACCGCCAAGAATTGCCCCCTTGGATGGAAAACAATCGCGAAAATCCGTCAGGGTAAGGCCGGCCTTCAAGGCGATGTCCGTCATGGTTATGTCTTCCCAGCGCTGCTGGGCGACTAGCTCCATTGCTGCATCGATCAACCTGGTGCGATTGTCGGGCTGCGTTGCCTGGGCTTGGGCCGTGGCGGCGCTGGTCATGGCAAATTCTCCACAATGATCGATTGCCGGAACTCTAGCGCAGGAGAATGGCCGTACCAAGGCGCAATTGTAGCCTGCAAACCCTCCAGGTTTTCGAAATTCGTCGCCGATGGCATGTTTATCCGGAAAGTTCCCTGGCCCGGTCGCGCGCCGCCATAATGGCCCGCCGCATCAACGGGGCGAGGCCGTCGGCTGCCATGAGAACATCCAGCGCGGCGGCGGTCGTTCCGCCGGGGGACGTTACGTTGATGCGCAACTGGTCTGCGGCGGTTTCCGTATCGCGAAACATGAGCTCGCCGGCCCCCTCCACCGTTGCGCGGGCCAGCTGCATTGCAAGGTTTGCCGGAAGCCCTGCTTCTTCGCCGGCTTTCGCCATTGCTTCCGCCAGATAGAACACATACGCGGGTCCGGAACCGGAAACCGCTGTGACGGCATCGATCAGATCCTCGTCATCGAGCCATACAACCTGCCCGATTGCGCCGAGCAACCTGCCCGCCAGTTCCTGCTGCGCCTGGTTCGTCGCGGCGCTGGCGGCGGCGCCGGTGATTCCGCGGCCCACGGCGGCGGGCGTGTTCGGCATTGCCCGCACGATGGCTGTTGCTGGTAACCGGGCCGCAAGGTCAGCGATCGTCTTGCCGGCCAGAATCGATATCACCATCGTCTCCGGGCCAATCAATGGGGCAATATCAGCCGATGCTTCGTCCAGCATTTGCGGCTTGATTGCCAGCACCAGCACTTCAGGCTTTCGGGGATTGCGGGGGTTGATATCAAACCCGTGTTCGGCCGAAAGCGCTTTCATGTCCTCGCTGACAAAGGGGTCGACGATGGTAATCGCATTCGCAGGCATTCCGAGCGCAAGCCAGCCGCGCAGCATTGCGCCGCCCATCTTGCCTGCGCCGGCCAGAACCAGGGAGGCCGGCCACCCTGTCGCGTGTCCGCTCACGCTTCCCCCTCGGTATCGATCATCGCGCTCTCCAGCGCTTCCTGTGCTGTCTTGCCCGCCCAAAGTACGAATTGAAAGGCCTGGTAATATCGCTCACAGGAATCGATGGCTACGTGCAGAACGGTTTCGCACTGCGCCGGAATCGGCGAAATGCCACCGGGCAGAACCAGCGCGTGCCGGAAAATGATCATGCTCTCGTGCTTCCAGAATCCGAAATGCCCCACCCACATACGTTCGTTTATGAGAGCGACGAGGTTTTGGACTTCGTTATTCCGGCGTTCGTGCTTCTTGATGTCGAAAGCGCAGGAGATATGCAGCGCCTCCACATTTTCCAGCCAGGTAAAACAAACCTGATAGTCGCACCAGCCTCCGGAAATGGTCATATTGATTTCATCATCGCCGTCCCGATCGAATTGCCAATCATTGGATTCAGCGATCGTTTCCACCACATCAACCGGGTGTCCGTGTCTAGATATCGTGCTGGATAGCGCCGGCATTCATAAGCCTTCAGGGCTGGAAAAATTGTATGGTTGACACCACGGGGCGAACGCTAAACGGAACTCGGATATGCACACGAACGCTAATCCTGATCAGCGCATTTCCCGAAACAGATTCGTTTGCCAATATCATTCACCTGGCAGACGCGTTTTCTCACGCCGACTTAACATGTTCCCGCAAACTGATGGATTCGCTTCGCGCCGTCCATCCCGCAGTCTTGTGTGTCCACAGACAACACGGAATGTATGGGCCGGCGAGTCAATCTGCCACATCGGCAAAGGCTGCCCGGTTCTTTCGGTGCTGGTATCCGGAAATCAATCGCTGCCGGGAACCTGGATCAGTATATTACCGTACGCATCCACGTTCGCGCATTGGCCTGGGTAGACAACGATAGTCGACGTCGGTTCTTCAACAATTGCCGGCCCGGACAGGCGCATGCCGGCCTGGAGGCGGTTGCGTTGGTAGACGGGCGTGGGGCACTCCCCATCGATTCCGAACCAGGCAAGACGAGTGCTGTCGGCGGTGGCGGCACTTTCGGGACAGGCCGGTTGTTGAGGCAGTCTCGGACGCTCCAGCAGGCCGGATCCGGTTACTTTGACATTGACGATTTCAATGGTTTCGTTTGCTGCCATGTGGCCATAGCGCCGCTTGTGTGCGGCGTGGAACGTTTCGATCAGGACAGCAACATCACCGGCTGAATTCAACGCTTCAACAGCAACGGATACTTCGTAGGATTGACCGCGATAGCGCATGCCCGCTTGACGTTGAAGGGAGATTCGCTCGCGGGGAAAATTTTCCGCTTTCAGGTCCGCTGTCACCTGTCTTTCCAGCTCAGCGTAGAGCGCCTCAAGTTCGCCGGGCGCGACCTCGTCCAGTGGCAACAGCCTGGTCAAGCTGCATTCCTGGCGCACATCCGCCACCAGCATGCCCCAGGCGCTGAAAGCGCCGGGATCATGCGGCGCCAAAATTTGGCCAATCCCGAGCTCCGATGCAATCGGACCGGCAATGGCGGGTCCCATCCCGCCAAACGGAACAAGGGTGAATTCGCGTGGGTCGTAGCCACGTTCAACAGTGATTGTTCGCATGGCCGCGGTGCAATTTGCGACCAATACGGTCAGGATTCCCCAGGCGGCGTCCCGCACGTCCATTGATAGCGGAGCGGCGATGCGGGTTTCGATCGCCTCGCGCGCCCTGCCGCTTGCAATCGCCATTTCGCCGCCCAGCAGCGAGTCGAGATTGAGGTGGCCCAGCACGACCAGTGCATCGGTCAAAGTGGGCTCCAGACCGCCGCGGTCGTAACAGGCCGGTCCCGGGACGGCGCCCGCGCTGCGAGGGCCCACCTTCAGAACGCCGCCGAGCTCGATTGATGCTATCGAACCGCCCCCGGCTCCGATGGTCTCGATGTCGACCGTTTGCGTGCGCAACGGATGGCGCGCGATGGCGACCTCGGTTTTGAACAGCGGTTCGCCCGGCAGTACGGCCATGTCGGAGCTGGTGCCTCCCGCATCGAACGTGATGAGATTGCTGCGTCCCGTAAGCGTTCCGAGATGGTGCGCTCCAATGACCCCGGCGACAGGTCCGGACATGACCGTTTGTACAGGCTTCTCCGACAGCATGCGCGCACTGCCCGCACCGCCATCGGATTTCATCATCAGGGTTTTTGCGGCGGGAAAATATTTGCTCGTTAATTGTTCCAGACCATTCAGATATCGGGCGACCGGCGGTCCGATATAGGCATTGGCCACCGTCGATGCTGTTCGCTCGTATTCGCGCCATTCCGGATTGACGCTGCTGGACAGTGATACGTACACATCAGGCGCGACCTCGCGCGCGATCCGGGCCGCGGCCCGTTCATGCGCTGGATTGGCGTAGGCGAACAGGAAGCAAATGGCTATGGCTTCCACACCTTCGTCGGCGAGGGTCCGGACCGCTGCTTCGACTTCGGACGGGTCGAGGCCCGACATTTCATTTCCCTGGAAGTCGAGCCGGCCACCGATTTCGAAGATACGTTCGCGGGGCAGAAGCATCTTCGGCGCCGGGCAAAAAAGGTTGAAGACCTCATCGCCGCGCCATTGGCGTCCGATTTCGTATACGTCGCGAAAGCCACTGGTGGTGAGCAGTCCTGTCTTGACACCCTTGTCCTCCAGCAACGTGTTGAGGGCGGCGGTTGATCCGTGCAAGATAAGCTGGATTTCGTCACCGCCGTAGGCGTCATGCAGATCGTGCAGAATTACGTCCATTACGCGCAGCGGTTCTGCGGGATTGGACGAATATTTGCGTACGGGAATGGCTGTGCCGGTGCGGTCGTCGAACCCGGTGACATCTGTGAAAGTGCCACCAACATCAATGCCAATGCGAATTGCCATGTACCAGTCCAGGGTGTGTTATTTGCGCTGTTGGTTGATCAGGTTGGGCGGCATGCCTGTTATGCGTCGCCGCGCAATGCGATGGTCGCGTCTTCATTCACGCTGCAATCATCGTGCAGAACTACTTGGTAGACGTCGCGTGCGGCTTCCCGCGACACGTAACCGCGCCGCACGTCCAAGGCCACGCGCTTTGGGTCGCGCTTGTTTGGCTCGCCATAGCCGCCGCCGCCCGCAAGTTCCCACACAATGATGTCATCGCGCTTCAGGCGCAGGCCAGCAACCTTGGATGTCAACGCCCGCTCGCCGCCCGTACCCGGATTGAGCATGGCGCGGGATGGTTTTGCCGGCTTTGCTCCAAACAGACCGGGGGAAGCATGTTTGAAGCGGTCGGAACGCAAATTGACTGTTGCCTCCTGCGACAGGATTCTCCAAACGCGCCGCGTACCCAGTCCGCCCCGAAATGTCCCGGCGCCGCCGGAATCGGCGATCAGCTCATAGGCTTCCACCTGCATCGGAAATTCACTTTCGAGCGCTTCGACAGGCCCGTTCATTACGTTGTTGACGAGATCGTCCATGGCGGCGGGCCCGTCCTCGAACGGGCGAGCGCCGTTGCCGCCGGTGAAAATTTCATATTGAGAGTACCATTTGCCGGTATCGGGATTGCGTCCGGCGCTGGACAGCGAACCGCCTGCGCCGCTTGCCGGGGCAGGGACCCGTGCCGGCACAGCCCTGGCCAGGCATCGCATCACGACGCCGGATATGACCTGGCTGGCGCGCACGTACATGTTGCACGGCGCCGGATAGCGCGGATGCAGCAGGGAGCCCTCCGGTGGATAGGTCACGTGAATGGCCCGCGACAAACCGTCGTTTACCGGCAAATCGGGGATAAATAACGACATGATGCAGCACTGGATGAAATTCTGGCTGATACAGGGCTGCAGGTTGATCGGGCCCCTTGCCTGCTCGTCGCTGTCGAGTTTGAAGACGAGTTCACCGGCCTTTACCTCGAGGCTCGCCGATATGCGGTAGGATTTTCCAAGATCGATGCCGTCGTCGTCGATCCAGTCATCTTCCGGGCCGTAAATGCCTTCGGGAATGGTGGCGATGGCCTTGCGAAGTTCGCGTTCGCATATGTCCATCCACTGGCTCCAGCAATCGGTGACGTTCTGCGTTCCGCGCCGCGCGAACAGTTCTGCAAATTTTTCCTGCCCGTGCGCATTGGTCATGATTTGTGCGTTGATATCGCCCCAGGTCACCTCGGGTGTGCGCGTATTTGCGCAAATCATTTCTTTCAGATCTTTGTTCAATTCACCGCCGCGCATGATTTTTAACGGCGGGATAAGCAGGCCTTCCTGAAAAAGGTCCGTGGCGTCACCAGCATTGGTGCCTGGCACCTTGCCGCCCAGATCCGGCTTGTGCGCGATATTGCCGATGAAGGCGACCAGTTTGCCATTGTCGAAAACCGGCGAAACGATGGTCACATCTGTCGCGTGGTTTTGGCATGCCCGATAGGGATGATTGACGATGAATGTATCGCCGGGATTGATATTGCCGGCGAATACGCGGCGGATTTCATTGACCTGCGAGGACAATGGACCGATGTGAAGCGGCTGCGGTATGCCTTGCGCAACCATCCGGCCGCGGCGATCGAAAATGGCGAAGGTGAAATCCTGGCTTTCCTTGATTATCGTGGAATAGCCGGTGCGCAGCATGTTGACTGTCAGCTCGCGCGCAATCTGCAGCGTCGACTGGTAAATGACTTCTAGGTCGATGGCGTTCACGGCGTTTCCCCGAAATGCATTCCTGACAGGGATACTGCCGCCGCAAGCGAAGCGCAAATTACAGGTTGAAAAACGAGGGAAATTGGAAGAATACCGTGCCTACCCCGGCAATATCGGGGCATTGCACGTGCCATTCCGTGCGGGGCGGTAGTCCGCCCCGGGAAAAATCAGGCGGCGGTTTTCAGCAGTACATTTTCAATGCTGGATTTCAGCGCGGATGGACGCAAGGGCTTGACGATCAAGCGATAGGCGCCGAGGTCTTTGGCGTAGTTCATTACGTTCCAGTCGCCGTCCATGGTAATGAACACGACTTTTGGCGCCTCTTCGCCAAATTCCTCCTGCAATTGTTCCATGAAGCGTGGTCCGTCCACCGGCGCCATGTGCCAGTCCGACAATATCCACTGGTAGGATTTCTTTTTCGCCATGGTCAGGGCTTCGGAGCCGTCCCTGGCTTCCTCGACGTTCCGATACCCTAGCTGATTCAGGCAGGTGCGAATTACCTGGCGCATGGAAGGTACGTCATCCACTACCAGGATCGCTTCTGATAATTCCGGATGCATGTCTGCGGCTCCTGTAAGAGTCATATCAAATTTGAGCCTCGAACATTAACTTGTTTGGTTTTCACAACCTTTAAGTGATTGTATAAACATCTATTCAATTGCCAGCGTGGCAATTGCCAACTCCCTGTTTTTATTCCGACAACAGTAATAATTCCGAAATCTCGCAAATGGATAATTTAGTATGAAAACCGGTCTTCTACAGGTCCGCTAATTATTAACAAACCATTCGATCGCCAACTTGTTGAACGTTTGCCAGTCTTCATACATGACCCAATGACCAGCATTCTCGATGATATGGCAGAGTGCATCGGGGTGATCGGATCGCAGTTTGTCAATTTGGGTTTCGACATCTGGCTTGCCGGTGGGATCGAGCCGCCCGGAAATCGAACATATCGGCGCGTGTAGTCCCTTCAGGATATCTGTGTCGAGATCGTCAATAAAACCGGGCACCCGCAGGCGCGATGCCTCGACGTCCTCGCGATACAGATCGATCGTGGCATCGTCGGCATTTTCGGGGTGAGCCAGCATCAGCGTCCCGAGATTGTGACGCAGGATTTCACGTCGCTCGGCGGGGTCTTCGACGTGACGCCAGCGTTTGAGAATGGCGTGCGGCGTAAAGTGCATTTTACCGATAAAGTGGCCGTGTACCAGCATCAGGCTTGCCGCCCTGCGCTGGCAATGGGTCATGACATGAGGCGCTATGAATGAGCCCAGCGAGAAACCGGCGACGTGATAGGTTTCGGTATCTCCTGTCAGCGCCTCGATGCCCGCGCCGACAATCTTTCCGATGCTGGTGAAGCTGACCGGCTCGGGGGGCATGTCCGATTCTCCATATCCGGGAACATCGGCAACCAGAACGCGAAAATGTCGAGCCAGCGCATCGATGTTCCGCAGCCAGTGCTTCCACGATCCCGAGCCGCCATGCAGCAGCACCAGCGGCTGGCCGCGGCCCCATTCATGCCAAATCATGACGCCATCGCCGCAAGGCGTCTCATGGCGCCTGGCGGAGGCTGCCACGGTTCGAACATCTGGAAGCGCGATTGATGGCGTCATTGAGGGTTCAGTCCGTAATCAGTTGAAGGCGGGGCTGTTTGGTGCCGGTTGGGATAAAGCCAAATGATCGCTGCAACGAGGCGGCGCCCGCCGCGGCTCTCACACCTCGATCACCACATAATTGTCTTCCACCCGCACCGGGTAGGTTTCCGCCACGAGTTTCTTTTCGGCAACGAGGTCTCCGCCCGGTTCGACATGCACATCGTAGAGGCGCACGCGCATGGTCTTGGGATCGCACACCGAGTGGCCGGTGCGCAAATCGAATTCCCATCCATGCCACGGGCAACGGATGAATTCATCCTCGCGGGTCCATTCGTAGGTTCCTGGATCGTTTGAGACTGTCAGCGCCGAAATCTTGCCGGTGCAAAGCGGGCCGCCCTCGTGCGGACATCGATCGTTGAGGGCAAAATATTCGCCGCGCACGTTGAACACGGTGATCTTGCGCCCCTCGACTTCAACGCGCTTGCGTTCCCCCGGCGGCAGTTCCGGTACGGTGGAAACCACGTGTTTTCCCATTACGCCGCTCCCGCGGTTTGTGTTAGCCGGGAATAGGTCGCGCGAGGATTGTCGATCATGATTTTGCGGTGCAGGTTTTCCGGTATCATCGGCGGCATCACCGCATCGCCGTCGAATTGCCAATGCGGATAGTCCGAAGCGTAGAGCAGAAAATCGTCCGACTGCATCTGATCGATGGTCTTTTCTAGCGCCTCCGCCTCGGCCGGTGCGTCCAGTGGTTGCACGGTCATGCGGACATTCTCGCGAATATACTCGCCCGGCGGCCGGTCGACCCACGGTACCTCGCGGCGCACGCCGCGCCAGAACTTGGCCAGCCGCCAGATGAAACCGGGCAGCCACGTCACACCGCTTTCGATCATCACCACTTTCAGGCCGGGATATTTGACGAAAACGCCTTCGGTGATCAGGTTTGCCAATTGCGCCTGGAACCCGAGCGTCTGTGCCGCATAGTCCTCAATGTAATAATTCGTCCAGCCTAACGTCGTGACCGGGTTGTGATAGGACGAACCGGCGTGGATGCCGAGCGGAATGTTGAGCTGTTCCAGCTTCTCCCAGATCGGCCAGAACCGGCGCTTGCCATAGGGCTCTTCGCCATTGGCCAGCACAAGGGCCTGTACGAACTGCCGGTTTGATTGAAGCCGCTCGACTTCCTCCATGCAAGCCGGCGTATCTTGCATTGGCAACACGATGGAAGCGGCCAGCCGCGGGTCGCGATCCAGCCACTCGGTCTTGATCCAATCATTCAGGGCCCGCGTGAACGCAACGCCCATGTCGGCATTGTGAACCATCTGCACGCCGTAGATACAGTTGAGAATTGCCCGGTCCGCGCCCCACGAATCGAATACCTGTCCCGTCAAGCCGTTGAAGTCCAGGCCATTCTCGCGCAGGTCCGGCCGCGCGGTAAATTCCAGGTTGGGGGGATACGCGATCGAGTCCAGTGACAAAATCCCGCGGTCCGTAACCTGTTCCTGCCAGTGCGGTTCAAGGTAGGGAAGCAGTGCGGTCATGGACGGCACTGTCGGGTGAACATCGCAATCGATGGGCTTGTCTTTCGGGGCGGATGACACGGACTTTTCCTCAAACGCGCAAGGCCGATAGAACGGCGTTGCAATTTTATCGCGCCTTGACAGGGCGCGGTCAATTGCCGGCGCGGCGACCGAACGCCTCAGACTCAACCGCACAGTTTCCCGATATGCCCGGCCAATTGGCCGTTGGAATATCAGTTGTGGCACTGGCGGGGTCTGGCGGTCTCGGGACAGGCTGGATTCTACTGCGATCTATCTACCATTCGCCAGACGGCGGCCGGAGGTATCCGGGTGCCGTGTTCAAGCCAAGGCGCGGTTCAGCGGAACCGGCAGTCACCCGTTGCATGGCGCGATAGTGCAGGTCCTTGCTGCCGCACATCCGTTGTGCCGCTGCCTATCGGGCTCAATTGCCGGATTGGCATAGCCGGAAATCGCTGTTCCGTGCTACAAGCCCAGCCAATCTCATAAACCCCGGGGGCGAAGCCATGATCGATATATACACCCACATATTTCCGGACAAGTTTTTCGAAGTCCTGACCAACACCAACCCGAAATTGGGCAATATCGGCGCCCGGCTTCGGAAAGTGCCGGCCCTGTTCGATCTGGATTTGCGGTTCCGGCACATGGACGCGGCCGGCGATGGTTACCAGCAGATTATATCCTTGCCCAATCCTCCATTGGAGGACATCGCCAATGCTGAAGATGCCCGCATGCTGGCGGCAGCGGCCAACGATTCCATGGCGGAAATCTGCGAAAAGCACCGCGATCGTTTTCCTGCATTCGCCGCGGCTGTCTCCTTGCACGATGTGCCCAGCGCTCTGGTAGAGATCGACCGGGCGATCGGTACACTCGGGGCGAAGGGTATTCAGACTTTCACCAACATTGCCGGTCAGCCGCTCGACCTGCCCAAGTTCGAGCCGATTTTCAAGAAGATGGCAGAGCTTGACCTGCCGATCTGGATACATCCTGCGCGCACTGCAGCCGACGTCACAGACTACAAGAGCGAAAAAGTCTCACGCTATGAAATGTGGTGGTGCTTCGGCTGGCCGTATGAAACGTCTGTCGCCATGTGCCGTATCGTTTTCTGCGGGCTATACGACCGCTACCCAAATCTCAATATCATCACCCATCATTGTGGCGGTATGATTCCCTATTACGACGGGCGGGTCGGTCCGGGCTTGGACGTGCTGGGCGAACGCACGATGGATGAGGACTATTCCAACGTCCTGCCATCGCTGAAAAAGCCGCACCTGGAATATTTCCACAATTTCTACGGCGACACGGCCATGTTCGGCGCCGCGACCGGCCTGCACTCCGGCTTGAAGTTTTTCGGCCCGGAACGTGTGGTGTTTTCCACCGACGCGCCACTTGGGCCGATTAACGAAACCATCCGCGCGGTGGAAAGCCTCGAATTGTCGAAGGAAGATTTCAACATGGTCACGCGCGGCAATGCGGAGCGTATATTGAAGCTGTAAATTCGTTTCCAGTGGTCGTGCCAAACCGATCTATCGAGATTGCGAAAGACATCAAGTTCTCGACGCGAGGCTGTGGCCACGCGAAGTCGCCCGAGGCCGGCTGGTATTCGGCGGTGAAGGTGATCCCAAGCACCGTGTCTCGACGTGTGCGGACGGATAACTTATGCTTTGACCGACGAACATCGCGACGGATCAATTGATCAGACGTCAATTCATGTGAACAGGAGACATTATGTCCAGCGTCGACAATCCCCATCGCAGCGACAATCATTCGCGCGAATGGAATGGCCGCTATGAAGACGAAGCGCTGGTTACCGGCCGCGGCCATTATTCCAGCGATGCCCCCGAAGGCGTCTTGTACGCGGCTTTCGTCCGCTCGCCCCATGCCCACGCTGAAATTCGCTCCATCGATATCAGCGCTGCCCAGGAAGCAAAGGACGTCGTTGCGGTCCTGCACGAAGGCGACATCGAGTCTTTGGGCTTCGGTTCGGTCAGCGCATCAATTCCGTTCCCAGGACGTGATGGACGTATGCCCGTCAATCCCTTCCGGCCGGCGTTGGCGGGAAAGAAAGTCATGCACGTTGGCGAGGCCGTCGCCATGGTTGTCGGGAAGAGCCGGGCGGTTGCAGAGGACGCCGCCGAACTAGTCGAAGTCGACTACACGCCGCTGACGCCGGTTGTAACCATCGATCAGGCGAAGGAGGCGAAGACCACATTGTGGCCGGACGTGCCGGGCAATTGCAATCTCGACTGGACCTCACCGGAGGATCCCGACGGCGCCAAGAGAAAGGCCACGGAGGCTGCCTTCAAGTCCGCCGACCACGTGGTCGAGGTCGAAGTGCTCAACCAGCGTATTGCCGCTGTCTCCATGGAGCCGCGGTCCGTAACAGCAAGCTATGAAAGGCGCAAACAGGCATACACGTTTCATGCCGGAACCCAGGGCGTCGACGGCGTCAAGGGCCAATTGCTGATGGCAACGGCGATTGCGCCGGATAAGCTGCGCGTTTTATCGGACGATGTTGGCGGCGGTTTCGGGATGAAAGGCATGGTCTATCCCGAATATGTCGCCTTGCTCGCGGCCGCGAACGTTACCGGCAAGCCGGTGCATTGGACAGCGAGCCGCAATGAATCGTTCTTGATGGATAATCAGGCGCGTGATTCCGTTTGGCGCGTTTCGCTTGCGCTTGACGGCAATGGAATATTTCAGGCGCTGAAAATTGATGGGGACCAGAATTTCGGCGCTTACATGACCCTTGTCGCTGTGCTGATACCGACCGTTCACATCGCTGGGTGCATGCCGAGCATCTACGATATTCCCCACATCGTGGTGGATTCGAAATCATGGTTCACCAACACAACCCCGACCGGTCCGTATCGCGGTGCGGGACGCCCGGAGGCGAACTATCTGCTGGAACGTGTTATTGATGAGGCAGCGAGACAGATCGGGATGGACCCGGCCAAATTGCGGCAGAAAAACCTGATAAAGCCTTCGCAAATCCCCTATCCAACTCCGCTTGGTCCTGCTTATGACAGCGGTGAGTTTCCGGCAATTTTCAAAAAGGCGCTCGAAACGCACGATTACAAGGGTTTCAAGGCGCGCAAGCGGGATGCCGCCAAACGCGGCAAGTTGCGTGGCATCAGCGCCTGCGGTTTTCTGGAAATTTCGGGCGGTCACTACCATGAGCCCGCGCGCATAACTTTCCGGGACGGAAAAATTTGTGTTTCAATTGGCGCAACGCCGCAAGGTCAAAGCCACGTCACGGTATTCACCCAGATGGTGGCGAAACGATTCGGCATCGAGGATTCCGACGTGATCGTGACGCACGGCGATTCGGCGCGTGATGTCCCGGGCTTTGGCGCAGTCGCCTCGCGTACCGCCATGCTGACCGGCAGTGCCGTCGCAAAGGCAGTCGATGAAGTCCTCGACAAGGCCGCCGATGCGGCGGCGACCATGTTGCAGACCGATGTGTCTGAAATCGCTTATTCCGGAGGGGCCTTCTCGCGCAAGGGCACGGGCCAGAAGATCACCTTGTTCGAGGTCGCTGCCCATGCGGCAGAGAACGGCGGTGGCGCCGGGCTCGATACGACCGCGGAAGTCGATACTGGCCCGTCATTCCCGAATGGAGTGCATGTCGCCGAGGTGGAAGTGGACCCGGACACCGGCCAATATGAAGTTGTTGCTTATACAGCGGTTGGCGATGCGGGTATCCTGCTCAACGAGAAAGTCGTCGACGCCCAGGTGCATGGCGGCGTGGCGCAGGGACTGGGCCAGGCGATGGGAGAGTACGTGCGTTATGATGGCGCCGGTCAGCCGGTTGCGGCAAGTTTCATGGATTATCCGATGCCGCGCGCCGACGATATGCCTGACATGAACGTGCTCCATCACCCCGTGCGTTGCCAGACCAATTACGTCGGCGCAAAGGGCACTGGCGAAGCCGGGACGACCGCAGCGCCGCCGGCGATCGTCAATGCCATTGAAAACGCGATTTCGCCGGACAAGGCGCTAAACTTGCAGATGCCCGTCACGGCCGAAGCAGTTTGGAAGGCTATGCAGCGGGGTTGAGGGAACGTTGCAACCTTAATTGGTTAGTTCAGCGTGAAGACGTATTGGAAATTCAGGCACACGCTGATCGGCAGTGTCGCTGCTTGCCAGCCCTGTTGCACCAGTGCGGTGGGGCGAAGGTTCGTGTCCCAAGGCCCCCTGTGTTTTCGCCTGGTTTCCAGTCATGAACATCGTGGCGCATGGCACTTCGATGGAATTTCCTCGTGTCGTTTAATAGCCTTACGCCGGGCCGCGGCAGAGCGTTTTTCGCAAGTGACCGGTTGCAACTTCAATGGTATATTACAATCCGAAGATTGAAACGCGAACACGGCATTTGGAGGTTGGCATGGACGGAGATCAATCCAAACCGGACGGCACCGAGCATCACACAATGCGCGAGGCGCGGCGCGACGCCGCCCACGATCTCGTCAAAGATTATCCCGCTGAGTTCAAGGGAGAAAGTCCGATAAGGGTGAACAAGCTCGGTCACATCGTTTACGAAGTGACGGACGTGGAGCGGACTGCAAAATTCTGGAAACAGGTCATGGGATTTCATGAAACTGACCGGAATGAGCATGGCATGATTTTCTTGCGGTATGGCGCCGACCATCATTCGATCGGGCTGAAGCCCAGCAAGGCGAAGGGCCGCCCGGCAAAAGGCGAGGCCCTGAAACTCGAGCATCTGGCATTTGAAGTCGATACGATGGACATGCTGTTTGCCGCGCGCGACTTCATGCGGGACAATAATATTCCGGTGGTCTTTGATGGCCGCAAGGGCGCCGGTGGAAACACGTCCCTGCATTTTCTTGATCCGGACGGGTTCGAATTCGAAATCTACTACAAGATGGATCAGATTGACGAGGACGGCGAGTTGCGCCCGGAAGCGCAGTTCCGCCGCGCCGGTTCTCTTGAGGAGGCCGCTGCAAATCCGTTGCCGCCCAAGCGCTGGTAGCAATCTGCTGCGCGATTGCAAAGGTAAAACTGGTGGCTATCGGCCGATCAGCGGCAGTACCCTGTCGGCGAATATCTGCAGGCCATCTCTCATGGGGTGGAATTGCAGCATCAGGCACGTCAGGCCCATGTCTTCATAGCGCCGGATGCGGTCCGCGATAGTTTGCGGCGCGCCGATGAGACCGGCGCCCAGGGCCTTGATTGCGACGTTGTGTTCGGGGTGATTTTCAAGCGCCCGGGCCTCTGCGATCAGCGTGTCGACATCTTCGCCACAGGCTACGTGTGTGGAGACGCCAAAGCCGATCTCGCGCCCGAACCCGCCCGCCCGCTGCCGCATGTCGGCGATCTCCGCCGTCAGTTGGCCGATGTTGGATTCATAGGCGTCAATGCCCGGCTCGTAATTGGCAAACCATAGGTCGCATTCCCTAGCGATGATGTCCTTTCCTCGATCATCGCCGCTGGCGGCATAAACTGGCGGATGCGGCAAGCTCACGGTTCGCGTCGCCATGCTCGCATTCCTGGCCGTGTAAAACGAACCTTCAAACGTAAAATCATCCTGCGTCCACATCGCCTTCATTAGCCGGATGAATTCATCGACGCGAGTGTAGCGATCATCGGAGGTGTCGCCATCCAGCCAGGCGTTGTTGCCATAAAGCGCAAACTCGTGGCTGCGGCGCCCGGGTACGACGTTGATCAGCGTGCGCCCACCGCTCAGCCGGTCGATGGTTGCGGCCATTTTCGCGGCAAGCTGCGGATTGAAAATGCCGGGATGAACTGCGGTCATGATCTTGATGCGCTTGGTTTCGACTGCGAGCGCCGCCGAAACTGCCCAAGCTTCCAGATCCGGTGCCACCAGCCGTTCGGCGACCAGGGTGATATCGAAGCCAATATCTTCGGCCTGACGCACCACGTCGCGGGCAAAACTGTAGGATCGATCCAGCGCTTCGCCCTGGCCGCGTGTTGTCAGATCGATCAATGCGCGGTCGACTTCCGGCTCGGGACGGATTGTATGGGGCAGGGGAGTCCAGATACCAAGTTCCATAACAGCTTCCGCGCAGATCAACAGCTCCGGCAGCCGGGACAGGCGGCTACACCAGCAGCGGGCATGATAGGACAAAGCCGCCGCCTGCCAAAGTGGAAGCGTTCCCTTGCGGCAATAGCGCAATCGTTGTTGGATTGAATCATTGGTCGAAATCGGCACCAGCATCTGCTAAAGATGTGGCAAATGATTGCGCTGGCTTTGAATTTTCTGGGGGGAATTCGTGCGGGCTGGATTTTACGAAAGATTGGGCGATCCGCTGGATATTATACAGGTCGGCGAGCTTCCCACGCCGCGGCCAGGGCCCGGAGAAGTGCGCGTGCGCATGCACGTGTCAGGGATCAATCCATCGGACCTGAAGCGCGCCACCGGCTGGTCCGGCGCGCCGATGGCGCATCAGCAAGCGATTCCTTGCAATGACGGTGCCGGCGTAATCGATTCCATTGGTGAGGGTTTGCCGGCCACCCTGATTGGCCAGCAGGTCTGGGTGTATGAGGCCACGCTTGTAGGGCCCAACCAGGGCACAGCGGCCCAATATTGCGTCGTGCCCGCCGCTTACGCCATTCCGCTGCCTGACAAAGCGGATTTCAGCTTCGGCGCCTGTCTCGGCGTACCGGCCATGACAGCGCACCGTGCCGTGTTTTCCGAGGGCTCGGTGGAGGGCAAGACGGTGCTTGTGTCTGGTGGGGCGGGCTCCGTAGGCCGTTTTGCCGTGCAATTTGCCGCCTGGGGAGGGGCGTACGTCATCGCTACCGTGGGTTCGGAGAAGAATGCCGCCATTGCCCGCGAAGCCGGCGCGGATGCGGTGTTTCTGTATACGGATCCGGATTTGGCGAGCAAGATCCTGGCCTGTGCCGAGGATGCTCCCAGTGGTGGTGTGGATCACGTGGCCGAGGTCCATTTCCGCGACAATATTGCGTTGGATGCCCGGATACTCAGCCCCAACGGATCGGTCTCGTTATACGGCTCGTCGGATGATCCGCAGGAGCAACCGGTCGTACCGATGCGTGATCTGTTGCGCAAGGGGATCAATGTGCGCTGGGTCATGGTCTACGCGCTTTCGCAGGCTCCCCGCGCGGCGGCCTTGCGCGATATCGAACGGGCGATTATGGAAGGCGCTATCACGCCGCTGGTCGCAGCACGCTACAAGCTTGACAACCTTGTCCAGGCCATGGCGCAAGTCGGTGTCGGAGGCACTGGTGGCAAAGTTCTGGTGGACATTGACTAGCCGGGTCTGCGCGCAAAAAGAGGAGGCTTGAGTGCCGGAAGTAAGACTGACCGTAAACGGCAAGGACGTGAGCGCCTCGGTGGAGGCGCGGACCTTGCTGGTAGAATTGCTGCGCGAGCACTTGCGGTTGACGGGCACCCACGTCGGTTGCGACACCACCCAGTGCGGTTGTTGCACGGTTCATGTAGATGGCAAGGCAGTTAAATCCTGCACCATGCTTGCCGTTCAGGCGCAAGGCCGGGAGGTAACGACGATCGAGGGCCTTGCCGAGGCCGACGGGACATTGCATCCCATGCAGGCTGCATTCCGTGAGCATCATGGTTTGCAATGCGGATTTTGCACACCCGGCATGGTGATGATGGGGATCGATATTGCCCGGCGTAATCCCGGTTGTGACGAGAATACGGTCCGCGAGGAACTGGAAGGCAATATTTGCCGCTGTACGGGCTATCAAGGTATCGTTCAGGCGATATTGTCGATAGCCAATCCGTCAGCTGTGCGGGATCATCATTGAAGCTTTTCCTGGATAGGTGCCAACCGGATTTCCGTCCGCAAATGCGTTAATTCAGGAATTTGGAGCCGGAAACTGATTCACGGACGTCGTGAATGGCCCCAGTACCCAAGCAAGCAGGGTTTTGACCGATGCATAATTTCCAATATCACCTCGCTTCCGACCTCGCATCGGCCAGCAGCGATCTGGCAGCAGCCGGGGACGGCAAGCTCATAGCCGGCGGAATGACATTGATCCCGACGCTGAAACAGCGGCTCGCGGCGCCGTCTGATGTCATCGATCTCGGTGCAATCGACAGCCTCAGAGGTATCAGCAAAGATGGCGACAGCATCGTTATCGGGGCGATGACTTGCCATTACGATGTGGCCTCGTCAGACATTGTTCGCCAGGCGATCCCGGCATTGGCGGATCTGGCCGGCGGTATCGGCGATCCGGCCGTGCGCCATCGCGGAACAATCGGCGGCTCCATCGCCAATGCCGATCCGGCTGCCGATTATCCGGGTGGAGTAGTTGGCCTTGGAGCAACAATCGTCACCAACAAGCGCGAAATCTCCGGCGATGACTTTTTCCTTGGCCTGTTCGAGACGGCATTGGAAGACGATGAAATTATCACTGCCGTAAAATTCCCAATCCCGAAAAAAGCCCATTATCAAAAGTTTCGCCACACGGCGTCCGGCTACGCCGTGGTTGGCGTCATGGTAGCCCAGACGGACGCCGGTGTGCGCGTTGGCGTCACAGGCGCCGGTCCGAGCGCCTTTCGCGCCAGCGAGTTCGAGGCAGCGCTGACGAAAGATTTTTCAGCCGCGTCCGTGGAAGGGATCAGTCAGAACCCCGATGGCCTGCTCACCGATATTCATTTCAGCAACGAATATCGCGCTCACATCGTCGGTGTTTTCGTTCGCAGGGCTGTTGCTGCGATGGTGTAAAGCTCCCCGTCCCGCGCCCGGCATGTTACCCTTGCGGCAACGCAAATTCTCGCGGCGGTAGTGCATGGGCCAGGAAATAAACCTATCCAGTTTCGGCCAGGAAGATTTTGATCTTTTCGCAAAGCGTCTGGATGAAGAAACGCGCCTGTTTGAAGGACTGTGCGCTGCCAACCGCCTGTCCGAGGATGGCTTCGTCATCGGGTTTGAGATCGAAGCCTGGTTGCTCGATCACGGATTTTTCCCAAATCCGGTGAACCAGCGTTTTCTTGATACGCTGGACCACCCGATGGTTGTGCCCGAGCTGTCGCGCTTCAACGTGGAACTGAATTGCGATCCGCTACCGCTCACCGGCGATGTATTGTCGCGAGCTGCGAGTGATCTTTCGCGCTTGTAGGATCATTGCAACCACGTCGCGCACGGTATGGACACCAATCTTGTGATGATCGGGACCCTGCCGGTCATCCGCGATGAAGATCTGACCCTGTCGAACCTGTCGCCGCTGGAACACTACCGGGCGCTCAACGCGGAGATTTTGCGCCGGCATGGTGGGCGTCCGCTTGTCGTGGACATCGACGGAATCGAGCACCTGCACAGCGAGCATCGCGATGTAATGCTTGAGGCTGCGACAACATCATTTCAAATTCATCTCAAAATGCCCGCTGCGCAGTCAGCCGCCTAATACAACGCTTCGGTGCTTGCATCGGCGCCGTTGCTCGCCGCCAGCGTCAATGCGCCCTTCCTGTTTGGCCGCAGTCTGTGGCAGGAAACGCGAATTCCGCTATTTGAACAGTCGATTGCGCTGTTTGACCGTACCGGGCGCGACGGCAGGGTTTCGTTCGGGAATGGCTATGTGCAATCCAGCCTGTTCGAATTGTTTGTGCAAAATCGCGACGTCTATCCAGTACTATTGCCCATCCTGTTCGACGACAGCCCCTCGGCGTTGCGGCACATGCGTTTACACAACGGGACAATCTGGCGCTGGAACCGTCCGCTTGCCGGGTTCGAGGACGATAGCACGCCGCATTTGCGGATTGAACACCGGACAATGCCTGCGGGACCGACAATTGTAGACATGATTGCCAACGCGGCTGCCTATTTCGGTGTCGTCCTCGACATTGCCGACAATCCCGATCTGGGAGCGGACAGCCTGCCATTCGAAAGGGCAATGCACAGTTTCTACGAAGCTGCGCGTCACGGACTGGATGCCAGGATTGACTGGCCGCGTATCGGCCGTGTCCCGGCTCGCTCGCTGTTGCTGGACCATGTGCTGCCGGCAGCGCGTCGCGGGTTGCAGGCGTTTTGCGTGTCCGAAGCCGATATTGATTTTTTTCTTGGCGTTCTGGAAGCGCGCGTAGCAAATGGCCAGACCGGCGCGAAATGGCAAATTGAGGCGCTTGAGCGCTATGGCGGCAATTTCCACGAAATGATGTCCGTCTATTGCGAACGGCAGCGCAGCGGCGCGCCCGTTCACCAGTGGGACCTGTAAGAACCCCGACGAAAGGCAATTCCCATTGTAACTGACGATATTGGACAACCTCCCGGACGGTTTTACCGAAACGTCAGCGGGAGATTTGATCAACATTTTGGGCGGCCCGACGCTGATTGATCTGCCCGGCAGGCGGCCAGAGCCGCTGTTTGCTTCGGTCCTGTTGCATGGCAACGAAGATACCGGTCTGCTCGCCGCACAGGAGGTTCTGCGCCGTTACCGGGAGCAAGAGCTGCCGCGCCGTCTGCTGTTGTTCGTTGGCAATGTCGCCGCAGCGGCGGCCGGAGTACGTACGCTGGATCGCCAGTTGGACTTCAATCGCGCATGGCCGGGAACGCTCCAACTGGACGCGCCTGAATCAGCGCTAATGCGCCAGGCTGTAGACTACGTTGCCGCACGGCGGCCTTATGCCAGCATCGATATTCATAACAATACCGGCCTCAATCCGCACTACGCCTGCGTGAACAACTTCGAGGCTCCCTATTTGCATTTGGCGCG
>CAZTMN010000049.1:0-28432 GCA_964615275.1 uncultured Beijerinckia sp.
TGTTGGTGCAGGCATCGTCGGCGTTTGTTGCGCGGCATATCTGCAGCGCGCCGGTTTTTCTGTCACCGTGATCGATCGGGCCGAACCGGGCATGGCGACCTCGTTTGGCAATGCCGGTTCGATCAGCCCAAGCGCCGTTTTGCCGGTGGCGATGCCGGGCATGGTACGCAAGATTCCCGGCTGGCTGACGGACCCGCTCGGGCCGCTTACCATCCGCTGGTCCTATCTACCATTTATAACTCCCTGGCTGCTGCGGTTTCTGCAGCACGCCACTCGCGACGAGGTGGCACGCGTCGCGGCAGCCATGCGCGCACTTATGGAGCCGGTATTTGACGACTACGAGCGAATATTGCCCACAGGCGTATTCCGCAACCTTATCCGCCGCAACGGATGCCTGTACGTCTATGAAAACCGGGCAGAACTGGACAGCGCCATGTGGACGATCGAATTGCGCCGCAAGCTTGGCGCAAATCTGAATGAAATTGGCGGCAGCGAAATTCGTCAGCTCGAACCGGCGCTGGCGCGAAAATACCAGATCGGAATCTTCGCGCCCGACAATGGTTCGACATTGGATCCGAGCCAGCTCGTCAAAGCCATTATGGCCGAAGTTCAGGCCAACGGCGGAACATTCCTGCGTGCCGAGGTTCGCGACGCCCGCGTCGGTGCGAACGGTCCGCAGGCTCTGATCACCGATCAGGGCGAGCAAAAACTCGACCGGCTGGTGATCGCGGCAGGCGCATGGTCGGCGAAGCTGACAGCGAAACTCGGCGCACGAATACCGCTGGAGACCCAGCGCGGTTACCATGTCACCTTTGCCGATCCGGGGATCGAGGTGAACCGTACTGTGATGTGGAACCGGCGCAGCGTGTTCGTCAATCCGATGACGCCTGGATTACGGATTGCCGGAACGGTCGAGCTTGCCGGGCTGAACGCAAAATCAAATTTCGCGCGGGCGGACCGGCTGGCGGAAATCGCCGGCGACATGTTTCCCGATCTCAACCGCAGCCAGCCTTCGCAATGGATGGGCCACAGGCCCTGCCTGCCAGACAGCCTGCCAGTTATCGATCTTGCTCCACGCCACCGGAACGTCGCCCTGGCGTTCGGCAACCAACATGTCGGCATGTGTTCCGCCGCCTCGACCGGGCGACATATCGCGGACCTGCTGGCCGGACAAGAACCGTCAATCGATTTGTCGCCGTTCTCCGCGACGCGCTTTTAGAACGGCTTTCTTCACGCAGCGCGCGACGGATATATTGTTATTTGTCAACAATCCGGAGGAACGGACACCGACCATGAAAATCATCGACCTGAGCCGCGACATGTATCACGGCATGCCGACCTATCCGGGCCAGCCACCGCTGATCCACGGCGTGTGGAAAACCCACGAACAGGCATTCGCCGAATCGGGTAATATTCACGGCAATTCGGTCATGCATATCACCATGTCCGATCATTGTGGCACCCACATTGATGCACCGCGACACTTCGGCAAATCCGGTATGCCGATGGATGAATATCCGCTTCAAAAGTGCATCGTCCGCGGAATTTGTCTTGATCTTCGCCACATCGCGCCACGTGCCGAAATTTCCCCCGAAGACTTGAAAGCAGCGGTCAGCGCGGCAAGTGTGGCGATTCCCAGGGGCGGGACAGTTTTACTGTGCACCGGCCACCATGAACGCACGTTTCCGACCCGCGCCTATACGACGGATAATTCCGGCGTGAATGTTGCCGCCACCGAGTGGTTGGCGCAGCAGGACATCGTCCATTTCGGCATCGATTCCATGCGTCCGGGCCCGGAAGGCAAGATCAACACGCTGGTGCATAAAGCCTGTCTGGAACTCGACATCACCCACATAGAAAGCCTGTGCAATCTGGAAGCGCTGATCGGCAAAGGCGAGTTTCAATTTATCGGACTACCGCTGAAATGGCGGGGCGGAACCGGATCCCCGATACGGGCGGTTGCTTTGCTCGACGAAGAACAGGCCGCTTAACCTGGCACCGAAAGTTCACCCCCACAATTCCTTCGATGCAAGACGAGCGCCCTCGGCCAGCGTTTCCAGTTTAGCCCACATGACGCTAGGGTGAACGCGCTGATAACCTTCAGCCTGTGCAAAGCCGCAGTCGGTCCCGGCGATAACATTCTCGCGGCCGACCAGGTTGGCGAACCGGATGATGCGGTCGGCGACCAAGCGCGGATGTTCAACCGTGATCGTGTGGTGGGTAACGACGCCGGGGATCAGAATTTTCTCCGGCGACAGCTTTGCCGTCTCCCAGACGCGCCATTCGTGTTCATGCCTGACGTTGGCCGCTTCGATGGAATAAGCGCCCGCGTTTACCTGCAGGATGAACCCAATCATTTCCTCCATCGGCGCATCGGCAGTGTGTGGAATGTGCCAGCTTCCAAAGCAGACGTGGTAGCGGATACTATCTTCGGGAATGCCTTCCAACGCGTGGTTCAGTGCATCGATCCGCAATTGCGCCCATTCGCGATAGCGCTGCGGGCTTTGCTGCACGAGATGATCGTACATGTTGGCGAGAACGGCATCGTCGACCTGCAGCAACAGGCCGGATTCGTGGATGATCCGGTATTCCTCGCGCAAGGCATTGGCGATGGCGAAAATGTACTCGCGCTCGTTGCCGTAAAATTCATCGACACCATCATAGGCCGTGCTGGCCGGGGCAACCGATGTCAGGAACGCCTCTTCAACGGCCACGCCTGAAACCGCCGCCTGCAAGTTCCTGCAATTGCGTCGGGCGCTACCGTCGTCCTTGTAGGCGACGGCGCCGATGCATGCTTCCGTCGGACGGCCTTCCACGGCGCTCGGCATTTCCTGCCGGATCGCTTCGCGAAACCGCTCCATGTCGCGGCCCATCCATTCGACCGGGCGCAATTGACCCGGGCGGCGTTCGAACCCGGTCACACGGTCGAGCACATAAGCGGCCCAACTCGATTTTCCCCACTCGCCGTCATTGACGATATCGATGCCGGCGGCGGCCTGCTTCTTGACAACCTCCGCAATGCTGGCGGCAAGCAGATCGTTGTACGTCCGCTCCGCTTCGCCGCCTTCAGCACGCGCGGCGCGTGCCGCCTCCAGCAGATCAGCAGGGCGGATGAGGCTGCCCACGTGCGTCGTCAAAATCCGTTTCGTGCTGCGTTTCATGGCTTGCTCTCCGGGACCCGATTGTCGCCGGGTACACCGTCACGGTGGAGGCCGGTCCGTTGGCGCGCCGCAACCGGCTTTTCGGCCTGCGCGTACATCTTCGCTCCTGCCTCCCGGTCGACAGGCACAACTTCATCCAATGTCGTGCCGCCCCGTGGTTGCAAGGCGGGCGGAAACATGGCCAGCCGCTGGCGTTCTGCCAGTTTTTCCTCGCGACCTATATTGAGATCGCGTTCGTTGGTTCCCGCACGTGGTTTTCCGGCAACGCCATCGACGATCTCCAGATCGAACCACCATCGCTTTACCGGATTACGCTTGCCGATCTCCAACTCGTCGTCGCGGGCAATGATTGCCGGACGCGTTTCGGGACAGCCTATGGACAACTCGGCCAGGTAACGCGCCTCTACCGTATCCTCGCGATTCCAGGGACACATCTTCATACACCGGCCACACGCTGAACCACGTGGCTGCGTAACCCGGTACTTTACGCATTTCTCGACGTCGGCTTTCCAGATTTCGTAACCGTTGAACATGACCTTCGGGCCGAAGCTGATCGCGTTGCAGGGACATTCGCGCGCGCATTTCTTGCACTGGCCGCAAAAATCCTGAAGGCCGAAGTCGATAGGCTTGTCCACTTCCATCGGAAGGTCGGTGGTGAACACCACCGACTTCGAACGCGGGCCGATGAACGGATTGAGAATCGTGTCGCCGATCCGCGATACTTCGCCCAACCCCGCCATCAATATCGCAGGATTATGGATCACTTCGGAATGGGCGTTGGAATGGGCGCGGGCGGAATAGCCCATGGCCCGGCAATGGGCGGCCATGATCCCGGCAATTTCGGCGCCGCGCATGTAGGCGCGCATGGACTGGCTCGCCGAAATCCAGTCGTCTCCGGACGCGCCTTCCATGGTTTCGAAGCCCTGATCGAGCAGCATTACCACCGCATAATCGTGATAGGGCTCTATCGCATGCCCGTCGGCATCGTCGTGCGAGTAGTACATCCACGGTTCCGCCCGGCAAATACCGACGAAATCGATACCAAGAAAATAACCGAGCGCCTTGATCGCATCGGCGTTGGCGCGCGGATCAGACGTATCGCCGCCAAAACCGTTGGGCTGCATCTTGTGACGCGCCCCCTACAACGGAACCATGTCCTGTATCAGCGGGCGCATACCTGCCGCCAGCGGATGCTTGAACGCAAACTTCTGGCGCTGTCCCTTCGGCCTTTCGCCCATATCGCCAGCAAGGGCGCGGCTGAAGAAATCTCCGCGCTTGGATACACGGCCGATTTCGTTTTCGATTACCAGCGTGGTCGGTTGGTCAACGCGTTTGATCGTCTCCATCGGATACCGGCCCAAATGCAGGGGCCGTTTTTCTTCCTCGGCATATCGCCATCCCGGTAGGGTTCCGTCGGTCCCCATGTATATGTCGGGATCAGCGGGATACAGGTCCGCATCCGGGCTGAGTGGAAGATCGGCGGCAATTGCGTATTCCGTACTCACCGCTGCAAGACGGAAGCCGCGTTTGAGAAACGGCGCCTGCAGCAAGCCGTCCTCATTTGCACGCGCAACGCCGCTTCGCTGCGCGAGACTAGCCAGATCAAGGCCGGACGCCTCGGCGGAATGACCCGTTGCGGAAAAGCCCAATGCGCGGATGTAACCGGCCAGAACCGCCGCAAGTTCACCGGCCCGCATATCGGTTCGCGCGCCATTCGCGCCGCGGATCCAGGCGGCGCCCGGTTTCCCAATATCAGGCTCGCGGCCAAATTCAACCAGCAGCAGCAATGCATGGCTATGACCATGCAACGGGTCGCCAAGCCAATCCCCGGGTTCTATGGCGCAACACCCGGCGATGCCGGCGTCGAGAAAGTATGCGCTGGCCTTCAGGTTATCGGCCCGGACTTGTGGATCGTCGGGTACGGGCGCATGAGCCGGCGCGACTTCGCCATCAAGAAGTCCGGCAAACAATTGCGCGTATTCACCAATTGCCGCCGCCACGCTGTCAGCGCCGGCGACATTCGGTTCTGGCGGTAGATGGGCTGGCCGTACCGGCGTTTCCGCCGCACGCCGGAGCCGCTCAAACGGCAGCGGACCAAGATGGTGCGGCCGGTGACGATTGGAATAGATTCGCATAGGCGTTTCTGCGCGCACGCACCCCTGCGTTGCATTCGGACATCGCGTTCAACTCCGGCTGGCAAGTCCAATGGCCAACAACCGGGCTGCAGAAAAGACTGCACACGACAACCAGTCCTATCGGTTTCGATCATACGCGCCCAAACCGGGCCGGTAGCTCTTCTCATCAAGGAACTGCGTCATTCCCTTGGCCGCACCGCCTTCCGGATCGGTAAACTTGTTCTGGTCGGATTTGGCGGACAGATATTCGGCCGCCATATCCCAGCTCATGTCGCGCACATAATGGTAGGCAACCTTGCAGGACCGCAGCACATGCGGATTTTTCTTCTTGAGGTTATCGGCGATGGAAATCACCTTTTCCATCAACTTGTCCTGCGGTACGGAAAAGGTAACGAGACCGTATTGTTCAGCCTCCTTGCCGTCAAACGTATCACCGGAAATGATGTAATACATCGCTTTGCGCGGCGTCATCGTATAGGTCGCCGACTTGGTGACGATGCCGGCGGGTATGATGCCCCAGTTGATTTCAGACATTCCAAAGCTGGCTTCATCGGCAGCCACGGCAACATCGCAACCAACCAGAACCTGAAACGCGCCCCCGAAACACCAACCGTTGACCATGGCGATGGTCGGCTTTTTATAATAGAGCAGCTTGCGCCATTGCCAACGCGAATTGTTGTATTGCAGCCGTTCGCGTTCCGTGGGGTGCCATTTCGCAGGTTCGCGGAAATATTCTTTCAAATCCTGACCAGCGGAAAAGGAATCGCCCGATCCGGTAATAACCACTACCTGCGCGCGGTCGTCCATTTCCAATGCGTCCAGAATGGCGTTGGCGTCGGCAACGATTCCAGGGTTGATGCAATTTCGTTTTTCGGGCCGGTTGAGCGACATAAACGCGATGCCGTCACGGATTTCGCAAACAACGTCATTGCCGCCGGGAAGCGACGGATCGTGGGTGAATTGCTGGCTCATGTTTCCTCCTGCTTTTGCTCTTTTCCCGGAAACGCGCCAGCGTTATCCGAGACCTCCTTCCAATAAGACAAAGTTCCCGATAACCGCTTCGCAATTTGCGGAATGCCCTCCGCTACTTCAACAGGTGCCCGAACTTGGCCCGTGCCGCCCGCCGCTCCTCTAGGGATGGCTGGTTGACCTTCGGATATTGATCTTTCCAGTGGAACGGTTTGCACGCATCGATGATGGCGCGGGAGTTGGTGAAATCGCCCTTGGCCTTGCGTTCCGGCTCGATGCGCGGATCAAGCGGTGTCGACCACGCATTGGTGATGATATCGATAGATGTGGCAGGGTCGGAGCGGGTCAGGACCGCCCAGATAACCTCTTCCAGATTTGACACATCGATATCCTCATCGACGACGATGACGTAACGGCCTGCATAGGCGCCGGAGTGACACATGGCCGCCACATGGCCGGCCTGTTTGGCGTGACCGCCGTAGCGCTGCTTGATGGCCACGGCGAGCAGCAGGCGCGAAGTACCCACTTCATGGGCCCAAACGGCCGTCACATCGGGCACGCCGGATTTGACGATATTGTCGCGCACAATCGCCGAGCGCGTCAGTGCCCGGTAGCGGGCAATCTCATCCGGCGGGCGCTGCGGCGCACAACCAAGCAGGATCGGATTGTCGCGGTGATAAATCGCCTTGATGTCCAGGACCGGTTCGTCACGGATGTCGGAACCGTAATATCCGAACCATTCACCGAACGGACCTTCCGGCTTGACGTTTCCCGGCTGGACATAACCCTCAATGACAATCTCCGCATTGGCCGGAACCGGAAGCCCCGTGATCGGTGCATGGACCAATTCGACCGGTTCGCCGCGGATGCCGCCCATTACCTCGTATTCGCAGACGCCGTAAGGTACTTCACTCGAAGACATCAGGAATGACATCGGATCGCACCCGACAACAATCGCCACCGGCATCGGCTGGCCGAGCTTTTCGTATTTGTCGCGCATGATCCGGCCATGTTTGCCGGGTGAAATATAGAACCCGACTGTCTTGTCATCGTGGATCATCACCCGGTACGTACCGCAATTGATCCAGCCTTCTTCGGGATCGCGCGTCACGTTGAAACTGCCGGTGCCGATGTATCGCCCGCCATCGTCGGGATGCCACATGGGGGTTGGAAACCGGGTGACGTCCACTTCGTCACCGACCATCTTGTTTTCAAAAACCGGTCCGTCGTTGACATAGCGCGGCTCAATGCGCGGCAGGTCCTTCATGTAATGTTCGCGGAACGCCTCGGAGAGCTGCAATTTGTCGAGATGATTGGGAAAGCCCAACGTCATCTTTTGCCGGTCTCCGCCGAAAAAATTCACCAATACCTTTGAGCCCGGCAACGTGCCCGGCACATCTTCGAAAACGATGCAGGGAGCCTGTTCGTCGTGCAACACAATCTCGGAAGCTGCACCAATGTCCTCCTCCCAGCTGAGGCCCTTGACGTGGCGAACCTCATCGAGCTTTTCGGCTTCGGCCATCCATTCGCGCAAGTCGCGATATTTCAAATCCGGTTTAAGGGTGGCGATATCGATATCGCCCGCCGTTCCATCGTTCCTGCCAGCAACGTCATCGGCCATAGACCAGTCTCCCTGAATTGAATTTCTGACAGCGGGCCATCAGACCAGATAGCCCGCCTGCCGGTATGCCTCTATCGCGCCTGGATGAAGCGGCGTTCCGCCAAATTCCAGCGCCGCAACACCTTGCGAGCGCAATGGCTCAAACACGTCGCCCAAGCCCGTAAACAGCGGGTTGATGGCTGCCAGATCATCAAGATTGTTCAGCATGGTCAACACGGTGTCGCGCACGATGTCATTACTGGTGCGGGCATGGGTGGCGATAATATTGACGACCGCAAGCTGCGGCGTATCGCGATGGATACCGCGAAAGAAACCCTTCCGCATGACGGCATGCCGGTAGAAACCTGCTGCATCGAGCACGGTCTTCAAATCATCGCCATCGTAGTCAAGCAAACGTACGTCCATTCGCTCGGAAATTGCCCGCATGACTTCGTTCGGATAGGGGCATTGCCACTGGGCATCGATCTCACCGGCCTCCAGCGCCTTGCCGCCCTCCTCGAAACTCATGTTCAGCGGCGTGAATTGATCGAACGATATCCCCAAAGCGCCGAATATCGTGTGAATATGCTGCACCATCCCGCTCCCCTGCGGGCCGATGGCTACCTTCTTCCCGATCATGTCACGGACGGTGCGCAATTGTGAATCCGCCTGCGTGATGAAGAACATCGCGCCAGCGTTGGCAGGCGCCGCCATCCGGATTTCGACCGGCTCCTCGAACGGGGCTTCCCCGGCATGTGCCCGTCCGATCCAGTTCGAAGCCATGAAACCGAAATCGATCAGATCATCGTGCAGGCGGCGGGCGTTTTCGATGCTGGCCTGTTCGGCATCGAGCACCCGGACATCCGTTCCGCGGTCCCGTTCCAGCAGGGAGGCCAGCGCCTGCCCTTGCGTCCAGAATGTGCCGCCCTGTTCGGACGTACCGATCCTCACCTGCGTCATTGTCCCTCCCGGCGCTTGCGCCAAGGCGCCGCCGGTGCGGACCGCCCTCTTGTTCGACTCCGTTCTTACAGCTCCCCGGCAACCTTTGCCAGAGCCCAATTCCGGGCCATTACAAGGATTCCAGGACAAATTTGCGCAGACAGGGGCCGTTTTCCGCGGGAATTTTTTGGTATAGTCTGCCTATTGAACGGGACTCGCAGGCCTGCAAGGTCGAAAATCGGAAGGAACGCCATGAACGCCGCAAACGGTGCAGTGAAACAAAGCCTGGTGGAGGGAAAATTCATCCGCAACGCCTGGTACATGGCCGGCTGGGCGGAAGAGGTCGACGATGGCAAGATCCTTACCCGCAAGGTCATCGGCGAACCGCTTGTCCTGTTCCGCGGCAAGGATGGTTCGATCGCAGCGCTCGAAGACCGCTGCCCGCATCGCTGGGCGCCGCTGAGCCTTGGCACGGTCCTTGAAAACGGCAATATCCAGTGCACCTACCACGGTCTTGAGTTCGACAAGACCGGAATGTGCCAGAATAACCCGCACCGCGGCGGCTCGATCCCGCATACTGCTAAGACTGCCGCCTATACTGCGGTGGAAAAGCACCGCTGTATCTGGGTGTGGATGGGTGACAAACAGCCTGACATGTCCAGGATCCCGGATTTTTCGGTGACCGATAGCCCGGCGCAATATGCCGACACGGCCCACGACATGATCAAGATCGAGGCCAATTACAAGCTCATCGTCGACAACCTGCTCGACCTGTCGCACGTTGCCTATCTGCATGTTGGAACCCTTGGAAACCAGGGCTCAACGACTGCGGAAATCAAGGTAGAGGAAGATGGGGATGACATTCTTGTCACCCGGGTTGCCTCAGGCGTTGAAGCGGTGCGGATGCACGGCATGCAATGGCCGGGCCATCCGGACAAGATCGATCATTTCCAGCAAATCCGCTGGATGGCACCAAGCTGTCTCAACCTGTATGTCGGCATCACCGAAGTTGGGAAGCCATGGGAAGAGGGTGTGGGCATCTGGGCAACGCATAAGCTAACGCCGGAAACCGAACATTCCACGCACTACTTTTTTACCGCCGTGCGTTTCGGCATGCGTGGCCTGACGCCGGAACAACACGCCGATATCCAGAACAAGATCGGTGTCATGCGCCGCTATGCCTTCGAGGTCGAAGACGGGCCGATGATCGAGGCGCAGCAGCGCGTGCTCGACGAATCGCCGCGAAATCTGGATCCGACCAATCTCAACGTCGATCTGGGCACGGTGCGGTTCCGCCGCGCGATCACGCGGATGGAACAGGCTGATCTGGCTTCGGCCTGACTGGGCTCGAAATCCCTCAGACCGGGAAAACGGGATGCGGTATTGCTGCCGCGCCTGCGGGCTTTACTGGTCATGAAAAGCCTGTAGAAACGCCGCAATCGTGTCAGCGTTGCGGGAGAAACGGGCAGAATGGCGAGCGACAAGAGTTACCGGCTGGGCGTCGATGTCGGTGGCACCCATACCGATCTGATGCTGCTTGACGCCGCCAGTGGCGAATTGCTGGTCGAAAAGGTTTCGAGTACGCCCGGCAATCCGGCGTTGGGGGTTCTTGAGGGGGTGCGCCGCTTTGCCGAACGCGGCATCGACCCGGCGGCAATAGAATTCTTCGCGCATGGGACGACGATTACCACCAATGCCCTGTTGGAGATGCGCGGCGCCGGCGTCGGCCTGCTGGTGACGAAAGGCTTCCGAGCCATTCAGGAGGTGCAACAGCAGGCCCGCGATACAAACCTGTTCGATTACTTCTATACCAAGCCCTCCCCGATCGCACCGCAAAGTCTGACCCGCGAAATCCCCGAGCGTTCCGACTATGAAGGCAATATCATCACGCCGCTTGACCATTCCGCGGTACGCCAGGCGGCGCGCGAACTGCGTGCGAGGGGCGTTTCATCGATTGCCATCTGCTACCTGTTTTCGTTCATGAACCCCAGCCATGAGCTGGAGAGCCGCCGGCTCATTCTGGAGGAATACCCGGACGCCCATGTATCGATATCCTCCGAGGTTCTGCCGCGCATCCGCGAATGGCCACGCATGTCGACGACGCTCCTGAACGCCTATCTCGAACCGGTCCTCGTCCGCTACATAGAGAGTCTAAACAGCGGGCTGGACGAGATCGGCGCCGGGACGCAACAGCGGTTCCTGATGCAGTCGAACGGCGGAGTGATGCCGTTTAGCGCGGCGATCGCGGGCGGGCGAACGGTGCATACATTGTTTTCCGGTCCGGCCGGGGGGGCGCAGGCCAGTGCCTATCTGGCGGAAGACGCCGACAGCGGACTGGTAACCCTCGATATGGGCGGCACCAGTGCCGACATTGCTTTCATCGAAGGCGGCGCACCACTTGAGACGACCGAAAGCACGATCGCCCGGCGCCAACTTGACGTGCCCGCCCTCGACATGACGACAATCTCAGCCGGTGGCGGTTCGCTGGCTTACGTCGACAGCGCAGGGTTCCTGAGCATTGGACCGCAAAGCGCGGGCGCCGATCCCGGACCGGCCTGCTATGGTCGCGGCGGCGAGCGCCCCGCGGTTACCGATGCGGATGTTGTTTGCGGCTACCTCAATCCCGAATATTTTCTCGGCGGCAAACAAAGCCTCGATTTGCAGGCGGCCCGCAAGGCTCTGGAAAGCCATGTCGCCGAACCGCTTGGCATGAGTGTACTGGAAGCGGCGTCGGGGATCAGACGAATTGTCGACATGCGCATGGCGGATGAAGTGCTGGTGTTTGCGGCCAAGCGCGGTGTCGATTTAACCGCCTTCACCTTGCTGCCGTTCGGCGGCGCTGGTGCGGTACATGCGGCAGCGGTCGCTGAAGAGCTCAACATGCGCCGGATCATGGTGCCGCCACGGCCGGGGGCTTTCTCGGCGCTTGGCCTCCTGTGCACGGACGTGGTGCATGACTACATCCGCTCTGAACTCAAATCGCTCGATCAACTCACACCACAACACGCCGAGACGATTTTTGCCGAGCTGGAAGCGCGGGCCAAACAGGATGTTGTTGACGAGGGACTGAACCCCGGTGACGCAGTCTGTCTGCGCGAACTCGACATGCGATACACCGGCCAGGGTTACGAATTGCGTACACCACTCGACGGGCTGGGGGAAAACGGCTTCAACGCCTCGGCCCTGGAAGCCGCGCGCGCACGCTTCGACGAAAAGCACCGGCAGATCCACGGACACGCAGCCTCTGACCGACCGGTTGAAATCGTCTCCTATCGGGTGCGGCTGCGCGTCAATGTTCCAAAATACGTCCAGACACGCCAGCCGGTTCCAGCGCAATCGCCTGGCGCCGAGGCTGCTTTCAAAGGCACACGCCAGGTCTGGTTTGATCCCAGGGCGCCGTTGGACACTTCGATATACGAGCGCGACAAACTGGCGATCGGCGCGCGTATAGAGGGGCCCGCCATTGCCGAACAATTCGATGCAACAACCGTTATCCCGGCCGGCTGGAGCGCCAGGGTGGACGGTTTCGGCAATCTGATTCTTGAGAAGCGGGACGCGTGATCATGGACGCTATTACCATTCAGATCCTGCGCAACAAGATTGCCAGCCTGGTTGAAGAGATGCACTACCATTTCTACCGGTCCGGCTATTCGACAATTATTCGCGAATCGCGCGACTTCTCCTGTGTCGTGCTCGACCGCAACGGCCGGTTGATCGTTGCCCCACCGATGTTCTTTCATGCGCCGGTCTATCGGACCCTGGTCGGCCGCATCCTGGAATTGTACCACAGCAAGGACGGCGAACCCGGAGACATAAGCGAAGGCGATGTGTTCGTGTCGAATCACCCCTATGAAGGCGGTTTGCCGCACGTCTCGGACATGGCTTTTGTCGCACCGGTCTTTTCCGGCGGCAAGATCGTCGCCTTTACCGGTTCCATCGCCCATAAGGCCGATGTCGGAGGCACAAATCCCGGATCGACCTCCGCCAATGCAACGGAAATATTCCAGGAAGGCCTGCTGCTGCCGCCGATGAAAATCTGGGAGCACGGCAAGTTGTTGCCGGATATTGAACGGTTGATTCTCGCCAACACCCGACAGCGCGAGCTGGTGCGCGGCGATGCGCATGCGCAGATAGCCGTCACCCATGACGGGGCGCAGCGGGTCAAGGAATTGTGCGACCGGTTCGGCGCCCAAACCGTGATGGATGCATTTGCCGCAATTCTGAAGGGCGCCGGTGATGCCCTGTCCGATGCCATCGCAAAATTGCCGGAAGGTTCGGCACAGGCCGAAGGTTACATCGACAATGACGGCATAGATGTGAACAGGCCGGTCAAACTGTCAGCCTTGATAACGATCAAGGACGGCAAGGCCATATTTGATTTTTCCGGGTCTGATCCCCAGACCCGCGGGCCGATGAACCTGCGGCCATCGATGATCCAGGCCTGTGTCTTCTACACATTGATCGGCAGTCTTGGCCCGCACCTGCATTTCAATGACGGCATGAGCGATTGTATCGAACTGCGATTTGCGCCCAACACGATCACCAATTCTTCGCCACCGGCGGCGGTCTCCAATTATCAGCAGGTCAACCTGAAACTTGTCGATGTCCTGCTGGAAGCGATGGCGCACTTCACACCGGACAGGGCCGTAGCGAATGCAGGCTCTTCGAGCGCTCTCGGCATATTCTGGAAACAAGGCCGGCCCGGCCAGTCCAACATGCAATATGAAATACTTGGCTCGGCCTATGGAGGTGGCCAGGGATACGACGGCGCATCAGGCACCGCATGCCATCTGAGCAATCTCCATGTCACGCCCGTCGAGATACTCGAAAGCGAATATCCGTGCCGGATACGGCAATTCAATCTGGCCCCCGGCACCGGCGGTGAAGGACAATGGCGCGGCGGCCTGTCCATGGTACGCGAGTACGAATTGCTGGAGGATGCGAGCATCGTGCGCCGGTTCGACAAAAGCGCGCACCCGCCACGCGGACTTAACGGTGGCAAGGACGGTTCGGGCGCCCGGTTCACGATCAAGCCCGATACGCCCGATGAATACGTCTCGCCCGCATCAGGCAAATGGGAGTTGAAGGCAGGTGATACATTCCGGCTGCAAACAGCGGCCGGCGGCGGCTTCGGCGATCCCGCAAAACGCGATCCAGCTGCGCGGCAAAAGGACCTGGAGGAAGGATATGTTGAGGGGTAGCAGTGGATGGATGTACCATTGAGCGCACCGCCTCCCCGCATTTCCGACCAGGACGACAAAGAGGGCAGACAATGACCGACACCCCATACGGCTTTCCACAATACGTCATCGACAGGGTGCTGGCCAAACGCGGCAAGCTGACAGTCTACGACAAATTCGAAGTGGAACGAACCGCATTGCTCGTCGTCGACATGCAAAATTTCTACGTTGGCGAAATTGAGTCGGTCGTGGGGATTATTCCCAATATCAATCGAATGGCTGCGCATTTGCGTGACATGGGTGGTTTGGTTGTGTGGATTGGCATGAGCGCCGGCCACGCCGGAGCCAGCGACTGGCCAATCTATCACGACTATTTTTTTACGCCGGAGAAGGGCGCCAACCACCGCGACCAGCTTTCGCCGGGTCACGAGGGCCACAAGTTCCACAAAGATCTGGATATCCGCGACGGCGACGAAATCGTCTACAAGAACCGGTTCAGTCCGTTCATTGCCGGAGCCTCGAACATCGAGCAAGTGCTCGCGTTGCGCAATATCGAGAATCTCATCATTACCGGAACAGCAACAAATATGTGTTGCGAAAGCGCCGCCCGTGACGCCATGATGCGGGACTTCAAGGTAATCATGGTAGCCGACGCCAATGGCGCCCGTTACGACGAAGACCACATGGCGGGCCTGACCTCGTTTTACCAAAGTTTCGGCGACGTGCGCGACACCGATGAGGTGATCAAAGAGGTTCTTGCCTAGCGCTTGCAACAGGCGCACGAACTGGAATGGCTGACAAATGGCGGTTGGAGGCGGATTTGGCGGCATAGCAAAGGCTTTCGAGAGCCGCAATTTCCGCATTTACTGGACCGGGAATTTCACCCACACGATAACCGTGTGGGTCAACCGGATGGCGATAGCCTGGCTGACCTGGGAATTGACCCATTCCACCACGTGGCTGGGCGTGATGGCCGCCGCCAACATGCTGCCGACAATTGTCCTGGGACCCATAGGCGGCGTCACCGCGGACCGGTTCGGACACCGGTTTCAACTTATGACGGCTACCTATGTCGGCGGTGTGATCGCTCTGCTGATGACGGTGCTGGTGGCGATGGATGCGCTCAATGTCCACTGGCTCGCGTTCCTGGTCCTGATCACCGGCATTATCCGTTCCTTCAACGTGCCCGCCCGGACTTCGCTGGTCAGCAATCTGGTGGAACGGACATATCTCTCGTCGGCAATCGGCATCAACAGCGCCTCGTTTCACGGCGGCAATTTTATTGGTCCGGTGATCGGCGGGCTGCTGATCAATTATTTTGGCATTTCCTGGGCATTTTTTTCCTATGCTATGGGCGAATTCATTGCGGCCACCTCATTCTTTCTGCTGAAGCTGCAACCCCAGCAACGCAGCGGCAAGAAATTCCGGCTGTTCAGGGATCTGGTGGAGGGGTTCCGTTATACATGGAACCACGCCGGCATCCTCTCGGTTCTGAGCCTGACCCTGGTCACGGCGCTGTTCGTGCATCCTTATATCGAGATGCTGCCGGCGTTCGTCACCAAGGTCTACAACATGGATGCCGAAGGTCTGGCCTATCTGACGGCCTCCACCGGCGGCGGGGCGATGATCGGCGGGTTGTGGGTGGCGCGGCGCGGCCGCATGGAGGGGCTGGTGCGCATCCAGCTAGCCACGCTCACGACGGCTTACATCGGGATTTTCGGGTTTGCCGCATCAACATGGATGCCGCTTGCCATGGTCTGCCTGTGCATCGGCGGTTTTTCGCTGGTGGCGGCGCAGACCAGCGCCTCGACGTTAATCCAGAATGCGGTGGACCCTGCGCTGCGCGCGCGGGTGGTCAGCCTCAACGGCGTAATTATCGTGTCCATGCCGGCTTTCGGAGCAATGGCTATCGGCTGGATCGCCGATTTCATTGGCGTGCAGACACCAATCATGACCGCAACCGGAATTGCGATCGTCTGCCTGGCGCTTCTGGCCAGGCGCACCGCGCGCAATGCAACGCAGATGGAAGCAACGGACGCGCATCGCATGTGACGGGCACCCGGCGCCCCGGGGTTGTTATTGTTGCCCGGCCGGTCTGCGGCTGTCGTATTCGAAGCCGCCCAGATTCTTGCCGCCAACACTGACGTTGCCGACGGATACGCGGGTCTCCCCGAACAGATATATCAGGGCCAACACCGCGATTATCCATCCCCACCACGGAATCCTGCGCAGCAATCGTCACCAGTGAATTCGCCTCAGGACGCGCATCGGCCGGCTCCCGCCCGCAACCGGGAAAGCTCCCGGTCAACAACCCCTCACGCGTCTTCAAGCACCTTGTCGCGGAACTTGCGGAAGCGATAGCGCGGCAGGTTATCGAGATCCGTGCCGGTCACGCGGATGACCCAGCACTTTTCCGGGTGTTCAGTCGCATGGATATAGCCAGGGCCGTAGGCGCGCGTAACGCCGCGGGTCAGATCGTATTGATCGGTCTTGGTCAGCACATGGGCCTCTTCGGCTTCATCATTGGTGCGCTTGTATTCGCGCATGATCGTCTTGCCGTTGATGTTGCCATAAATCGCCCAGGACGTGCCGTGGCTGTGCGGCGTACCTTTCCTGCCGCCGTCCTGAACATGGGCAAGCACATAATAATCGCGATCCGCGTCATGATACAGTTCGCGCTTGCCGGGCGGTGTCTCGTTGTCAAAGGTTGCCTTGACGAACTCCTCATTGGTCAACAGGCCGCTCAGCTTGTCCGCGACTTCGTTAAGCCGTTCCTGTATATCGCCGCCCTTGTCGAGAATGGCGTTCGTGTCCTTGCAAAACTGATCGAGTGAATAGCCCATCGGTTCCTCCATCCGGTGTCTTTGTCGCGATTATAACGTTGATGGGGCGTATTGCATAGCGTTGCGAAACCCGGTCAAATGAGAGAAGATAGACTGAATTGGCCGGTCAGAGGACATGAGGAAGCGCCATGCTCAAACATGAAGACAACGAACGGCTGGTAAGGGTCGGCCCAGGGACGCCGGCAGGGGAGTTATTTCGCCGTTACTGGCAGCCAGCCGGGCTTTCCAATGAACTGCCGGAGGCAGACGGCGCGCCACTGCGGGTGCGGATTCTGGGCGAGGATCTGCTGGCGTTCCGCGATAGCGAGGGGAAAGTCGGGCTGGTCGACGCCTATTGCCCCCACCGCCGGGCGCCCATGTTCTTTGGCCGCAACGAGGAATGCGGCATCCGCTGCGTTTACCACGGCTGGAAGTTCGACCGGAATGGCGATTGCACGGACATGCCCTCCGAACCGGAGGGCACGCCGCTGAAAGCACGCGTCAAGATCAAGTCCTATCCATGCGTGGAAAAGGGCGGCGTTATCTGGACATACATGGGCCCGGACGACCAAAAGCCCGCGGAACCCGATTACGAGTGGTTGCGCGCACCGGAGACACACCGGTTCGTGTCCAAGACACTCGAAGAATGCAATTACCTGCAGGGGCTGGAGGGCGGTCTTGATACTGCTCACGTATCCTTCCTGCACAGCGGCAATTTCGCCGGAGACCTGCATCTGGCCGCCCGTGACGGGGCGCCGCAGATCGAGGTCGATGTCACCAACTACGGCTATAATTACACATCGACCAGGAACGCCGGCCCCGGCAAAACGTACGTCCGGCTCTATCAATACATCATGCCGTTTCAGCAGATGCGCTCAAACGTTCTGGGGCACGCCGGCAAGCCGCCGGAGGTGCCGAAAATCGACGGTCACTTGTGGGTTCCGATCGACGACACCCGGACCTGGGTTTACAACTTCATGTACACCTATGATGCCACCACACCGTTGAGCCGCGAATATGCGATGAATTACGAGCACTACGCCGGACGCGGGGAGGAGGATCTTATTCCCGGCACGTTCATTCCAAAGGCTAACCGCTCCAACGACTACATGATCGACAGAGAGCAACAGAAAAATTCCAGTTTTACCGGCATTGCAGGGGTCAACACGCAGGACTTTGCATTGCAGGAATGTATGGGTGCGATCGTCGACCGGTCCAAGGAATTTCTTGGGACAACCGACCGTGCGATCGTCGCCATGCGCAGATTGCTGCTTGAAGCAACCCGCGACGTCGAGGCCGGAAGCCAACCACGAGGGTTGGACCCGGCGCAATATCGCAACGCCCGCGCACATGACCTGATCGTCGATGAACAAGCGGACTGGCGCTCAATCTTCATCGAACAAGGCTCCGCCCGCTGGTAATGACAACTTCGCAATTGCGACATGGGAACAACATGGCCCAGGACGAAACAAACTCCCGCGAGAATCTGGCACGATTGCGCGCACTTGATATCTGCGACCTGTCTGATGCGATCGATGCACTTGGCCTTGAGCCGGCTGTAACCGGCCTTGTCCAGGCAAGTGCCGGGCGCCCGATCGCCGGACGCGCGGTTACTGTTAAACTGATCGCCGGCAATGCGCCGGGTGGCTCGAAACGGCATTTGTGCACGACAGCCGTCGAAGCAGCCGGTCCGGACAATATTATTGCCATCGAGCAACGCAGCGGCATCGACGCTGCTGCGTGGGGTGGAATTCTGTCCCGTGCCGCGCAGGTGCGCGGTGTCGCAGGGACGATAATCGACGGGCCAGCGCGCGACATCGAAGAATCCGACCGGACCGGCTATACGGTCTATGCGCGTACCCTGACTTGCCGGACAGCGCGCGGGCGCATTCACGAAGCGGAGAGCGGAACGCCAATTGCGTTTGGCGATCTGACGATCCATCCCGGCGACTATATTGCGATAGACCGGTCCGGCTGCGTGGTCATTCCCGCCGCCCGCATTGCGGACGTTCTGGCGCGCGCCGAACAAATTCGCGACAAGAGTGACGACATGGCAGCGGCTGTCTACCGGGGCGTACAGGTCTCGAAAGTCATGGGCGGCGATTACGAACGCATGCTCGAGGATTGATATCCCCGTTGTCCACATGCCGGCGGTTGCGGCAGCCAGCTCCATGTGAAATGCTTTGATAGCGTTGAAACAGCGTGTTTTGCGCTTGCCTCACGTCCTATGACCGAGGCACCGCAAATCGCTTGGCTCAGTTCCCGTGATCGGAGAGTGCCGGGTCCAACATGCAACACACAGCAGGCATGGGTAAATTGTGTGCGGTTGTCGCCGCTATATTGCTGCACTGTGCATCCGCAACGGCGGACTGGCGGGGCGATGCGCTCACATTTGCAGCGGGCCCGGTGAAAGCGCTCCCTGAAGCGCTGAAGACGATCGGCCAGTTGCGCACGAAGAGCGCCCGTGCGGCGCGACAATTCCAGGTGTTGGTCGGCCGCAGATTTGGCCAATCGGCCAGACTGGCCGAGAGCAGCCTGGATAGTGTCAGCGGCATCGTGTCCGCGCTGAAATTGCATGGACGCCGATTGCCGCGATCGCTGAACTACGAATCCGCCACGGCAGTGGCGCTGGCCGCGGCGATCCGCGCAGCCCGCAACAGGCATTATCCGAATTCCCGTCCGCTGCCGGCCCATTTGATCGCAATCCTTTCGCGAACCATCCCCATGAAGGCGCTCAAGCGGGCGCGCTACGCCCATGGCGATCTCAGAATAACCCTGCCCAACGTCGTAAACAGCGCGCAGCGCATGTTCGCCACGGGCAACCACGCGATGGTCGTCGACGATGTCATCGTGTTTGCGCAAATCCCCGGCGCGACGACACCAGCGGAAATCAGGTGGTGGGCGCATGAAGTGCACCATGTCTATCAATACATGGTCTGGGGCGTTGACAAATTTGCATTCAACTATGTCGCGAACAGGCAGCGTATAGAGCGGCGCGCGCGCACGGTGGCAGCGCAGGCTGGCAAACGCTATCGCGCATTGTTGCGCCGGCGCGCAAGGCTGAACGTGCCGCGGCGGTAAGCGCCCGGCTACATATCGAGAACCAGCTTGGCGGTCTTTGAGCCCGAGCAACAAATCATCATGGTCTTGGATTCTTCGCGTTCACGATCGGTCAGAATGTTGTCGCGGTGATCGGGCTGGCCGGAAATGACCGCCGTCTCACAAGCGCCGCATACGCCCTCTTCGCAGGAATAGGTCACATCCAGACCGGATTCGCGCAGCACCTGCAAGATCGTCTTGCCTTCGGGAATCGCGAACTCCTGACCCGATTTTTGCAACACGACGGAATAGCCGCCCTCTGTCGCCGCTTCCTCCGCCGCGGTAAAATATTCCACATGCATGTGTCCTTCGGGCACACCGGCCGTGGCGTCCTCGTAGGCCTTGAGCATCGGTGTTGGCCCGCAACAATAAAAGTGCGATCCATCCGGAGCATTGGCGACAATGGCGTTTAGGTCGAGAAATGCGCCATTGCTTTCGGCATCAAAGTGCAGATTGACCTCGGGTCGATCCTGCAAGTCACCGAGGAACGCCGCTTCAAAGCGCTCCCGGCAGGAATAAAACATCGTCCACGGCACGCCCTTGGCGATCAATCTCTGGGCCATGCACCAGATCGGCGTAATGCCGATGCCGCCAGCAATCAGCACGGAATGGGCAGCGTTTTCTGCGAGCGGAAAGTTGTTGCGCGGCCCGCCGATCTTCACGATCTGGCCAACCTTCAAATTCTCATGGATGAATTTCGAGCCGCCGCGGCTGGCGCGATCCTTCTTGATTCCAACAATATAGGATGTGCGTTCGCCCTCGCATGTAACCAGGGAATACTGCCGCATTATGCCATTGGGCAAATGCAAATCGATATGCGCGCCAGGCTCGACGGGTTCGAGCGCGCGACCGTCAACGGGCGTAAATTCGAAACTGTGTGTTTCGTGCGCTTCGTAGCGAATCGCCGTCAGACGCATGTCAATGGTTGCCGTATCGGACAAATGTCTCTCCGTTGCGGACTATTGCTGGAACGTGCCGGTAATCCTCAGGCCGGACTGACCCTATTGAGAAATTCCAGCGTGCGGGCGTTGAATTCCGCCGCACATTCTATATTGCCCATGTGACCGGCATTTTCGAACACATGCAGTTTCGCATTCGGAATTTGCGGCACGAAACCGTCGGTATATCCGGGGTTGCGCAAACTGTCCTGCCTGCCGGCGAACACCATTACCGGGACCTTGATATTCTCGTAACGGATCCGGTCACGCTCGCTGGCGCCGGCGGGGCGCTGGAACGGCGCACGGAACCGCGCAGCGGCCGTTGCTTCCCAGCCGCCGGCAAGATTAGCCATTTCCACGCGCCGGTCGATATAGGCGTCATCGGCGGCATAGGACTTGTCGACGAACATGGTGTCGATGATACGGCGCATGTGCTCTTTCGATCCGTCATAGGAATTGAGCACCTTGCGGGCGTCGTTGTCAGGAGCATCGCCGCCGCCGGAACAACACGTAACAGACGCCAGGGGCCAATCCGGCAAGTCCCGCGCCGCAACTGTCAGGCACAATCCGCCGGACATGGACGAGCCCATGACATGTACGGGCCCTGCCTCCATGATCTCAATGAACCGCCTGATATGCCGGATACGGCGGCCGAACTGGTCATTGAAGTCAAATATCTTGTCGGTCAGACCGAACCCAAGGTGATCCGGCGCCAGGACGTGAAACTGTTCGGCAAAGGCGGGCATATTCTGTTCCCACGAGAACTCGGCACAGCCGCCGAATTCTGCCGAATGCAGCAGGAGAATTGTCGGTCGCTTGCCACGATGCTCTTCACCGGCTTCAAAATAATGGGTGCGAATACCGTCGACCGATAGATATTTTGCTTCGTTCATTGTTGCGCCCCGTGTTTGGTACAGGCCCCGGCTTATCCGGCAAATTTGTTGAAGGCGTCCAAAAAGGCACCCGGATTTTCAAGGTGCGGATAGTGACCTGCGCCGGCAATGGTTTCAAATTGCGCGCCGGGAATGAGCCCTGCGTAAGCCTTGCCATAATCTGGCGTGACGATTCCGTCATGCTCACCCCACAATACCAGCGTCGGCGTGGAGATACGATGCAGGCGGTATTTCAACTTCGGATTGTGCATATAGGGCTCCCAGCACAGCCGCGCGAAGGTCTCCCGGTTCTGGGCGACAACCGTCACCTCGTCCTCGGTCATCTTCGTATAGTCGCGCGCATCCAGTGCTGGGTCATGCCAGGTCAATGCCGCGATTTTCTCCGGGGTCTGGATCCAAAGGTCCTGAACGTCGCGGTCAAACGGTCCGCCTATCTTGACGCCATAAGCGTTCGCGAGAACCAGTTTCGAGATGAAACTGTCGTCCAGAACCGCCAGTTCGGCAGCCAGCCAGCCACCGAGGGAACATCCCACGACAATGGCATCGCGCATCTTCAGATGCCGGGCAAGATCGTTATAGATAAACGGAATGTCCTCTGCGCGGGTAAGCCAGTCAGGCCGGGGCGTGTGGCCAAAACCCGGCGGCGAGGGCATTACCACCTGGTATTTCTCCGCGAGAGCGTTAATGACGGGCGCTTCAAATTCCCGCTGCTCCTCTCCAGTCAGGAAAAGGAGCGGTGCGCCCGAACCACGAATTTCAACTTCCAGGTCGAGCCCGCCAATATCCATTGTACTGCGGTCTTGTGTAGCCCCGGCCATTCATCACCTCCCATTGTCATTTGCCGGAACGGGGCCGCTCCACGCATCGCCCGCACGTCCCGATTACCGGTTTTCGCGCTGTGAGCCCTTGCAGCTTTGATCAGCGTCAAGCGCGCCAGCTGTTTCAATCCCACCGCAGCAGTTCAGCCGGGAGCGGCTGCTGGCCCACGATCGTCAACCCATAGCCTTCCAGACCGACAATTCTTTGGGTGCTGTTTGACAGCAGCACGATTTTCTTCAACCCCAGGTCCAGCAAGATTTGCGCGCCGACGCCGTACTGGCGAAGATCGTGAATCGGGCCTTCCATCGACTTGCCCTCACGCTCTTGCAGCATGCGGCTGAGAAAGTTTTCGTTGGGGTCGCGAATTATCACGACAACTCCGCGGCCCTCGCGGCAAATCAACCGCATTGAAGCTTCCAACTCGCCGGTGCGGGGACGCGGCGGTCCGCCGAAAAATGGCGCCTGGGCTATATCGCCCAGGGCATCGCCGAGGATGTTTGCCTGGTGCATCCGCACCATGACCGGCTCGTCGCCCGAAATATCGCCATGGACCAAGACCAGATGTTCGACATAGCCGATTTTGTTGGCATAAACGCGCATCTCGAATTCGCCGCCAAAGCGGCTGTTCAGTTTGCTCGTCGCTACATGGTCGACAAGCCGCTCGGTACGGCGGCGGTAGGCGATAAGATCGGCGATGGTGGCGATCTTCAACCCGTGCAACTGGGCGAATTGCACCAGGTCCGGCATGCGGGCCATGGTGCCGTCATCGTTCATGATTTCACAGATTACGCCGGCCGGGTTGAGACCTGCCATGCGGGCGACATCAACTGCCGCTTCGGTATGTCCGGCGCGCACCAGCACGCCGCCGTCCTGGGCAACGAGCGGAAAAACATGGCCAGGGGTAACAATGTCACTACGGGTCTTTTCCGGATCGATCGCAACGGCAATTGTTTCGGCCCGGTCGGCGGCGGATATGCCGGTAGTCACGCCTTCGCGCGCCTCGATCGAAACAGTAAAGGCGGTCGAATGGCGGTCCTGGTTCTTGCGCGCCATCAGATCGAGGCCCAACTCCTCGGTCCGCTCGGCCGTCATCGACAGACAAATCAGGCCGCGGCCGTGGCGGGCCATGAAGTTGATCTGCTCAGCAGTGGCCATTTCCGCCGGAATGACCAGATCGCCCTCGTTTTCGCGGTCCTCGTCGTCGACCAGAATGAACATGCGGCCGGCGCGCGCATCTTCGATGACTTCCTCGATCGAAGATAGCCAGGCCTGATTTTCAGGAGACATACATACCCTTTTCCGCGTACTCCGGCCGAACCCGGCGGCGGGTCAACCACAAATTCACCAGCATTCGACTGCGCAACGGCACAGGCAATCACGATGCAGTGGTTTGTATCCATCCGGAAGCATGGGTCAAGGGTTTGTGCCCAATTCGGCCGCCAAAACCCCTCCGATGTCGCGTTTCGGTGCGCCAGATGAAGACACACGCCAAATTGAGCAGGAATTCTGACGCCGCCAGTAGCGTTTTTGCCCGCTCTGGGCCATAAGCGATGCAGCGCCGCTCCGTGGCGGACCGGTCTTTTTTACCGGATAATTCCAAAAACTCTGATGGGAGATGAGAATGACGACCCTGATGTATGCAAAAGGCACATGCGCCATGGGAATCCAGGTCCTGCTGGAGGAGGCTGGCGTCGCTTATGAGCTGAAAAAAGCCGATTTCTCCAAGGGCGAGCAACACACCCCGGAATTTCGCGCCGTCAATCCGAAGGGCAAGGTCCCGGCTCTGGTGCGTGACGACGGCTCGGTATTGACCGAATACGGAGCGATCGCCATGTGGCTGGCGATGACCAACCCGGACAAGAAGCTGGTCCCTACCGATCCCGAGGCACTGGCACGGGTGATCGAGGCGCTGGATTTCGCTGTCGGTACGCTGCACATGCTTTCGTGGCGGATGTTCCGCCGCCCGGACGCCTATTCAGACAGCGACGACGAACAGGCAAAACTGAAAGTCCGCGGCAAGGAAGCTGTCGAAAAAGGCCTGGCGATCGCCAATGAGCAGCTGGCCGGTAAAGACTGGATCTGCGGGGACTATTCGATCGCCGATTCAGCGTTGTACTATGTCGAGTTCTGGGTATCGGAAGTCGCTAAATGGCCACTGCCAGCGAACGTGCAGGCACACTACGAGCGGATGAAACAGCGTCCGGCCGTTCAGGTCTCGCGCAAGGAAGAAGGCGCGGCGTGAATTTCCCGGCTGCGGAGGTTTGCTCCCTCCGCAGCCAGACATTTTCTTTGGACACGCCCTCCCGGCCCTGGTGAGTGTTCTGCATATGTTGAAACTCTACTACTGGCCTGGAACCTGCAGCATCGCAATTCATATCTTGTTGGAGGAGATCGGCGTAGCTTACGAGCGTCAGACCGTCGATCTTGGACAAAAACAGCAATATTCCGCAGAATTTCTGGCGATAAACCCCAAGGGCAAAGTTCCGGCACTGGTCCGCGGCGACGGCTCCCTCCTTACCGAAGTACCGGCGATCGCGATGTGGCTGGCAGCCACAGCCCCCTCCTTTCACCTGGTTCCCGATGATATCGAAGGCCGGACGCGGGTCATGGAAATCATGTCCTACATCGCCGGCACCGTGCACATACAAGGCGCAGCCCGGGCATGGCGGCCGGCGCTCTTCAGCACGCATCGTGAGGAACAGGAGGCTGTCGTCGCCCGCGGCAGGGAAATCGTCCTGCAGGGGCTGGATATTCTTTCCGATGCGCTTGACGGGAAAGAATATCTGGCCGGCGAATACTCGATCGCCGACCCGTTCCTGTTTTTCATCGAGTATTGGGCCGCCGAAAAAGTTGGCTATCCGCTTCCGGCCAATATCGATGCACACTACAACGGCATGCGCAAACGGCCGGCGGTGCGACGGGCGTTGGCAGCGGAAGGGCTGGCCTGATCATTCGCCGGACGATTTCTCGAATGCGGCGATCATTTCTGCGCCGGTTCGCACCAGTGTGCGGTTGGCGAATTCGTACCAATGCGGCTTTTCGTCGATGAAAATCTGTTCAGACAGTGCAAACTGCACCTGATCGTCGAACGCGCCTGTACACAGGATATAATCGCCGCTTTCAACCAGCCGGTAGAACAGGTTCGATCCGCAGTGGCTGCAAAATCTGCGCTCGGCCCCTTCCGATGAGCGGTACGTGGATATCGCCCCCGGGGCAGAAAATTCCACCTCTCCTTCGGCGCTGACCGCAAGCAATATGCCGCCCAACCAGCGCCGGCTCATGCTGCAATGGCATGCCGCGACATCATGCGGCTTTACACTGGCGTGATAAGAAATCGTCCCGCACAAGCACCGGCCGGTCACCGCGCGCGGCGCGCGGGATTTGTTTTCTTCGCCCATGACCTGGCTCCCTTCAATTATCCGGAAACCGGCACTAGGACAGGCTGCTGACAACCTCCGTCAGCATCATGGGCGGCCGCAGGTGCGCCTTACCCGCGCATGAACTTCGCGGAAAACTCCACGACCTGGGCGGCCATGATGTTGATCTGGTTGGCTATACCCTCGGCCGAGCAAACGCCGTCCTTGAATTTCACTTCCGCCGAATTGACCGCCACTCCGAGCGGCACGTTCCAGCCACGCAGGGCGTGGGTAATCTGGCGCAATTGAGCCAGCACCGTGTTCGGACCCTGGTTGCCGTAGCCGCAGCCGATGGCCCCGACCGCGCGGCCATCGAAATAGACAGGCTCGTCGGCACGCATTTCCTCTGTATAATCAATGGCATTCTTGATCAGGCCCGATACACCGCCGTGATAACAGGGCGAAGACAGGATCACGCCATCGGCCTTGCGCAGGTCTTCGATCAGGTTGCGCGCCGCATCGGTCATGTTTGCCGGATCAGGGTCGTACATCGGCAATGTGAGCGCGGCGCCGCCGTACAACTTCGTTTCAGCTCCCAGGCTTTCGGCATGCCGCAGGGCGCAGGCAAGGGCCTGTTCCGATGACGAGCCCTCGCGGGTCGTCCCGCCCATGCCAACGATATACGGTTTCCGGTCTGCCATTGATCTTCCTTTGTGAAATGTAGCGGGTCGATCCCTCACCCGATTGCGGCTGTTCGCTTCCACGATAGTCTCGAACCGCCGGCAACCGCAACGTCCGCAAGGCGCATGTTGCCCAGTTTTACAGGTTTTACCTGAAGTTCCGCCGGCCCCAACTCGGTGAGCGCCGGTCGCGGATGTTACCGGGTCATGAAGTTCGCCATCGCCGATAGGGTTTCAGCACGTTTCTCGACATGCGGAAGGTGCCCGCAATCGGCGAGCATGACCAGTTCTGAACCGGGAATCCGGCTTTGCAGGGCGCCCGCCATTTCCGGTGGGAAAATCCGGTCCTGTTCGCCCCAAATAATCAGCGACGGTTTGTTCACTCGATGCAGCCAGCGGTCAAGCCTGGGATTGAAGAAACGCGGATTCCAGCCAAATCGCGCCGCCGCAATCCTGTCGGTGATTGCCACATCTTCATATTTTTCCTCGCCGGCGCGCGCCGCGGCCTGCTGTCCAAGCGCTTCGTCGGCGAATGCCATCCGCGCCTGCTCGTCCGGATCGATCATGAAAATATCGGCCTTGTGGTGACCCTTTACATGGATCCCTCCAGGCGCCAGCAAGGTCAGGTCCGCCAGGCGGTCGCATGTGCGAACCGCCATCTCCAGCGCGATCCAGCCACCAAGGGAATGTCCCACCAGGTGCACGTTTGCCAGGTTCTGATCTTCCAGAAAATCAGCAAAATAATAGGCAAGGTCCGAAATATCGTCGAGTTTCTCTTGCGTATCAGTGCCGCCAAAACCTGGAATATCGGGCGCTATAACGTCGTACGATCCGGCGAGATCATCAAGGAATTCAGGCCAGTGGCTCAGGCTTTCAGTGCCGTGCAAATACAACAGCGGCGCCTTGCCGCCACCGCTTCGGCGATAAGAATAGCCAAGGCCGTTTATCGATGTGCTGTGTTCAGAAAATGCCATTATTTCCACCCTTGATAACCGGAAAATTCCGAACGTTTCGGAAAACGCTGCGAAGCTCCGGCCGGTTTTTCGTCGAGCCTGGATCACACTGACCCCCGGCTCCGCCATTGTGACACTGGCTCACATATTGGGCGATTTGACCACGTTCTGGCAATGGTATGCGACCGCACGACGCAACCGTGTGCTTCGTTCTCACGCCGCCAGGAGCGCAGGATGGGTTAACGGCCGCGCCAGCGGCCAATCCGCTTCAAACCGAAGATCACACCGGCGATTGCCAGCAGGCCGGGAAAACCGGTGAACACGGTCAACAGCAGGACTGTCATTGCCCAATTGGCGATGCTCTTGGCCTGGGGGGTGACGCAGGAGACCGAACCGGTGTCAAACCGCGGGCACAGGCCGCCAGCCTGCACGTATATCAGGGCGACAATTCCCGAAAGCACAAACACAAGCGCCGCATAACAGACCAGTTCGAACAGCAATTTGATCAGCGACCAGAGGATTTTCAAAATGGCAATACCTTACCGGGTTGGCATGCTGGAACCCACTGCTCAGTGTCGCAAAATTCGACCTTGGCGGTAAAGACCTAATCACCAGCTTCCATGCGCCATACCACGGACAATCTTCGCAACTTCACTATTCCGACAGGGAATTGCATTGCACGCTTGTCAAAACGAACCTTCCTGCTGTTCAATGACGCTGTAAAGAACACGCCACCGCGGCAGGCGGCAAAGGGGGGCAACCGGTATGGTTGCGGAGCCAGTCGATAACTCCGGGGCTGATGAGCCCGAACATGATGCGAAGACGGGCGCCGGGGATTGCCCGACATCAGCGCCTATGGGACAGTTCAGGGTGATTGCGTAAGGGAGG
>CAZTMN010000050.1:0-27583 GCA_964615275.1 uncultured Beijerinckia sp.
GTTCTGAGCCAGGATCAAACTCTCAAGTTGAATGAGATTTTATCCTGACTGGTCACTGTACAATCTCCACCGATCACTCGGCGGAGAGTCTCATTTGACGAGTCCCAAGCACACTCGCTTTCGCCTCACGGCGATCGCGGTGGTGTACTTAGAAAACGTGACCGTCAGTTGTCTCTTTACGACATTCCCGCCCCGAACAGCCGCAAGGCTGCCCATGGCAACGGGAGATATCCGCAAGGACATCCGCCGTCCACGTTTCTCTTTCTTCCGATTTAATTGTCAAACAGCATGTCTACTAAATGCACAAACGAGACAACTTGGCCGCGTTCTTACTGTTCTACTAACAGAAGAACTGGCTTGTGTACACCCGAGAGGCTCGAGAAGACCGAAGGAGCGTGCGCCCGATGCGTGCGCCGCCGTTCGTGGACGCGTATATAGTGGCTGTTGCAGATGTCTGTCAACAGCCAATGTCAAAATTTTTTCACTAACCGCAAACCATAGGGCACTCAGGCTTTCGCCATTAAGATTCAGCGCTTTGCAAATTGGCCAGGAGCCGCCCCCGGGGCATTTTCCGCTATTCCCCGGCAATTTGTTTGTGCGCTGCAATAATTCCGCCTTGGAGAACCGGCTCCGCTGGCCGGAAAGCCATGCCCCGCGCGGAGCCCAGGGCTGCGTATTCCTGGACCCCGGGGATCTGGAACGCGCGGAATCCGGACCTGCACATTAACCGCAAAAGTCACGACAACTGCCTTATTTGTGCCGCCTCGCAATGCGATCCGCCACGCTGATTGACTGTGGCGATTTCCGCAGCCATTTTCGGGCTGGGGAATCGGCGTCTGAAATCGGCGTTAAAGAGTGCCGTTTCAGCGCCGTTCATGCAGGTTATGCCAATACGGGCAGGTTGGCACCAACGGGGAAAAGCATTGGTATTGTTGAACTTTCGAATGCCTTGTCCCGGATTGGCAGCGTGGATCGAATAACGTGGTAGGTTCTGATCCGTCACAGAAGGCGTCGGCGAACCGCTGGAGCCAAGAGGACCGCAGACTGGGAATGGCCGGTCACAGCGCCGGTGCCGCCATCGATCTCGGCGTTGAACCCGCAATCGAGATCGACGGCGGGCCCCACACCGAATTCGAACGTCGCGCAGTATCGGCCCGCTGGCTTGGTGGGACCGCCCTGACCGGCCTGGCAGGCGCCTTTCTGATCGGCGCCGCGGTTTACGCCGCCCTCAATGAACCTTCGCACATCGCCCGCGCACCCGAGTACGTGCCTTTGAATGACGCCATCGCTGGCAGTGATCCGCGTGTCAATCCGCAGAAGGGAGACCGGCTGGTCAGGCGGGTAAACATAATCGCGGCGCGCCAGACGTTCACAACCCCAACAATCGTACGCCTCGGCGCCCGCGAAATCGTGCGGCGCCGCACGTTCACACGTGTTTCAACAACACTGACCATGGTCAGCACAGGTTATGCAGCCAGCGTACCGCCATTCAATCCGTTGAAACTGCTGGCCGGAGAACCTTCGCGCGGCGTATCGCAGCCGGACCTTGATCCGAATCGTACCGACGCGGACGTGTCTTTTGTTTCCCGCAACATAGGAAGCGTCACGTCGGGCCCAAACGAGCCTCTGCTTTCCATCGATGAAATTCAGGCGCAAGTTCGCGAGCACGTCCGCAACAGCCTGAAGAACCCGGACAGAAAACCCCTCCCCATTCCGCCGCAAATGATGCTGGTGCGAACAAGCCGTACGGTGCCCGGCGTCAACAGCGCGCTGACCTACGCCTCGATCGGGCCGGCCAAGCTGCCATCGGCCTTCAGCCGCATCAACGTGCGCATGATCCCGGAAAACGTAACGGTCATCAATAAATCGCCCACCGCCACGAACCAGCGCGACGGCGAAGAAAAACTGATTGTCCTGATGGCCCGGCAAAACTTGCGCACTGCCCTGCGCAAGGAGGGCGCAAGCGCGGAGGACATCAACGGCATCGTCAGGGCTCTGAACGCCAACGGCCGAACCCGGAACATTCGCGAAGGCCAGAAACTGAAATTGTTGTATTCCGACATCGCCGGCGACAACAAACCCCGGATTGCCCGCGTCTCCGTCTACACCGAGGAGACGCTAGACGGCGCTGTTGCACTTGCAAGTGACGGCGCTTTCCGGCCAGTCGAGAATGTTGAAGCAGCATCCTCCACACGTTCCACCAGCGCATCGCGGGGATCGGGATCGCTGCGGCTTTATAACAGTTTCTACCAGACTGCCCTGAAGCATCAGGTACCGCGCAAGGTTATCAACGACCTGGTCAGCATGTTCGCAAACGATGTGGATTTTAATCGCGCCGTTAGCGGCGGCGATGCGTTTGAGGTGTTTTTCCGCAAGAGTGAAGTCAAGGGCGGAGAGCCGGATATTCTGTTCGCTTCGATCACCTACCGGGGTGAAACGCGCAAATATTATCGCGCTCCACTGGGCAAAGGCTATTTCGACGAGGAAGGCCGCTCCAGGCGCAAATTCCTGATCCGCAAACCCGTGGCAGCCGGCGTCCAGCGATCCGGCTTCGGCTGGCGACGCCATCCAATTCTTCGCTATGCACGAATGCATACCGGCGTCGATTGGGCCGCCCGCACCGGAACGCCGATCGTGACGGCCGGGAACGGCACGGTAATCAAGGCCAAGCGCGAATCCGGTTACGGCAATCGCGTCGAGATCCAGCATAACAACGGCTATGTAACGACCTATAGCCACATGGTCGGATTCGCTCGCGGTATCCGTACCGGCGTGCGCGTGCGCCAGGGGCAGGTCATCGGATATGTCGGCTCGACCGGACTGTCCACCGGCGCCCACCTGCACTACGAAGTTATCGTCAATGGCAATTATGTCGATCCGCTGCGTATCCGTCTGGCCCGCACCCGGCGGCTCAACAACCGGCAGATGGCCGCTTTCCGCCGCGAGCGCGACCGTGTCGATCTTCTGATTGCCCGCGCCCAGGTTGCGCGCGCTACCACAACCGCCAGCGCCAACAATTGATATTGCGCGAATTCCTTGGGTAGCCGGCGCACTGACAGAGTATAATAATATTTGAATTGGTTTTGTGGTTTCGGCGGTTGTTCAGCGTGCCGGCTAAATTTTTCCGCCGGCCGCACGCAGTTGAAGCCGGATATCCTGCAGTGTTGCGCCGGCCTCTCGCATCGCCCGCAATGACTGCGAGCCCGCGCTTTTCGAGTACTTCATCTCGCCAGCATCCCTGATCAACGAATGATGCCGGTAGTTGGGCGCTCCGAAACCCAGCAATTCCTGCAGCACGCGATGAATCGCAGTCGCCGGGTACAGGTCTTCGCCGCGGATGACATCGGTAATGCCCTGCAGATGATCATCAACGGTCACTGCAATATGGTAGCTGACGCCAATATCCTTGCGCCCCACTGTGACATCACCCCAGCGCAAGGGATCAAATTCTGCATGACATCGTTCCTCGCCCTCGCGATACTCGCGCCAGGCAACAGGCCCGGAAACGAGTTCCAGCGCCCGGTTCATGTTAAGCCGTAAAGCGTGCCGCCTTCCGGATCTGCGCAGGATTGACAGATCCGGAAGGCTCTCGGCCTCGGAAGGGCGGCATGTTCCCGGGTAAATCGGGCTGCCATCGGGATCGGTCTGCATATCGCCTGCAGCACCGACGGCGGAACGAATATCCCGCCGCGTGCAATAGCAGGGATAGAGCACACCCATTCGGCCCAGCTTCTCCAGTGCAGCGTGATAATCCGTGACATTTTCAGATTGGCGGCGAGCCGGTTCCTCCCACGCAATTCCGAGCCAGGCCAGATCGTCACGGATTGCCTGTTCAAACTCAGGCCGCGCCCGGGTGGTATCCACGTCCTCGATGCGCAGCAGCAAATGCCCGCCATGCTCATTGACAAAACGCTGGTTCAGCAGCGCGCTGTACGCATGTCCGATGTGCAGATAGCCATTGGGAGAAGGCGCAAAGCGCGCCACCGGTGCTGTCATTGCTCCCTGTCCATTGTGGCCTTTCCCGATCGGCCGTTCGGTTCACTTGCCCGCACCGCCGCCGCGATCCAACTATTGAAGCAATCGCGCCGTAACGCGATGGGTGATGGTAGACAATTTCCCTTCCCGCCGCCAAACTCGTATCGAAGGTCCGGTTGGTTTCCGCACGGTCGGACAGCTACCGGCAGGTTCCAGGATTGGAAGAAAACCATGACGGCCATCGGCCAGCGCATCACCAACCAGGCAAGCCTTGAACACGCTGTTCTAGCGCTGCGCGCACGGGACCTGCCCTGTATCGAGGCAATGTTTGCCGCCGCGGGTCCGCCGTCGCTGCGAAAACGCGAAGCCGGATTGAATGGATTGATCCGCATAATCATTTCACAGCAAGTCTCCACAGCAAGCGCCAACGCGATTTACCAGCGCTATTGCGAGCGCTTCGAAAGCGCCTGCGCCTCTGATCTATCGCGCGCGGATGACAGCGACCTGCGCGCCTGCGGGCTCTCCTCGCCAAAAATCCGGACACTGCGTCATCTCGCGAGCGCTCTGGAAAATGGCGAACTGGATCTTGACGCGCTGGCCGCCGGCGACAGCGACTTCGTGCGGGCGCAACTCACCGCGGTGAAGGGTATCGGACCTTGGACCGCAGACGTATACCTCCTGTTTTGCCTCGGCCACCCGGATGTCTGGCCGGCTGGCGATCTGGCTCTGCAAGAGGGCGTACGGCTGGCGCTGAACCTGCGGGAACGCCCGAATGCGGCCCGCCTGGAAAAAATTTCAAAGCGCTGGCAGCCGTGGCGCGCCGTGGCGGCGCGATTGATCTGGGCCTATTACGCAACGCAACGCAATGCGAGCGCCGCCGGCAAAATTACCGGGAAACCTGCAAAATCATCGCGCCCGGCAAAGCCCGGCACATCGGTCAAAGGAGCTGCTAGAAATTCGCCCGCCCGCGGCAGCAAACGCGGCCCGAAAAAATCAGTGGCGAAACGGGCCGCAAAATAGACTATCAACCGGCATCCAGTTCGAACAGGAAAGCAGATAATAATGGCCGCACAACTCGACGGACCCCGGATCGCTCCCCTCTCCGGGCAGGCGAGACAATTGATCGTCATCCTGCACGGCTATGGCGCCAATGGCGACGACCTGATTGAAATTGGCCGCCAATGGCAGCCGCTGTTTCCGGACGCTGCCTTTGTCGCTCCCGATGCGCACGAGCCTTGCCCCGGCGCGCCCAATGGCAGGCAATGGTTCACGCTGACCGACAGAAACCCGCATGAACGCTGGTCCGGAGCCTGCTCGGCGCAGACCGTCATCGACCCCTTCATCGATGGTGAACTGAATAGCGCCGGCCTGGACGACAGCAACCTGGCCATTGTCGGCTTCTCCCAGGGCGCCATGCTGGCATTGCACGTCGGGCTGCGCCGCCGCCAGGCGCCTGCCGCCATTCTTGCCTATTCCGGAGTTCTGGTCGCGCCGGAGAATCTGGCCGGCGCCACCGCGCGCAATGCCGCCGGCGAACCGCCGCCCGTGTTGCTGATTCACGGCCACCAGGACGACGTGGTGCCGGTGCAGGGCATGTTCGCCAGCGCCAATCATCTGGCGGAGGCCGAAATCCCCTGTCAATGGCATCTGGCGCCCGGACTGGGCCACGGCATCGATGGCGAGGGCATACGCCAGGGAGCCTGTTTCCTGGCCAGGGGCTTCGGCATGCGCACGCCGGACGTTCCAGCGAGAAGGTGAGCTGCGCAGACCTGCACCGCAGTTTCACGCCGGTCGCAAAACTGCCTGCTACTTGTCGCCCGGCGAAACCGCAACCGCTGACTGATATTTGCGATTGAGCGTCCCCCGGCGACCGCGTCCCGATTGTCCCGGCGTGATCGCGGCAGGCGCCAGACCCGGCAGCACTTTCAGCGATGCACGGCGCGCCATTACCGGCCGGTACAATTGCTTCGTCGCCTCGACAACATGCACACCGGCGCCCGGCAGCGCCAGCTTGCCGCCTATCCGCTCGAACACCGCCGCCGAACGTAACCACGATGGCCGCGTAAACGGCGGCACGTAAAGCGCCTCGTCCCAGTAGACCGGCGAAAAATTCGACTCGCGCATCAAATCGCGCAATTGTCCGCGGGAATAGGGCCTGCCTTGGCCAAAGGGCGTCGTATCCGAGCGCGCCCACAATCCGCCGCGGCTTGGCGCCACGACCATGACCTTTCCGCCCGGCGTCAACACCCGCCAAACCTCGTTCATCATGCCGGCGGGCTGATCGGATACTTCAAGGGCATGCACCACGAGCACCCGGTCGATCGAACTGTCCGGAAGCGGCAACAACCCGGTATCGACCAGCACGGATGATGTAACGCCCTCGGTCGGCCAGTTCACGACCCCTTGCGCGGCCGGCATCAGCGCCAATCGCCGCAGCGGGGCATCACCCACAAGTTCCAGAAAAGGTGGAGCAAACCCGATTCCGGCGATGGACAGTCCGGCAACATTATCCCAGCGCGCAACCACGATGCGGCCAATATAGCGCCGCGCTACCTCGCCAAGCGCGGAGGCATAGAAACTGCGCAGATCGACAACATCAAGGGCCATTGCCGGAATCTGCCACCAAAGCGCCTGCAGGAAAAGTAGTTTGCGGTTTTTCGTCCGCAGGCGCGCACAAAATCAATCCGTCTGCAGGAAAAGCGGTTTGCAGTTTCAGCCTTTGGACTGTTGGCCGGGCTCTTGGTCCCGCCACCCCGCGTTTGACCGCGGCCTGCGGGGACTTTACATCTTGCGAACGTAAATTCGCTTCAGCGTCCACGCACTGGATCGCACCTGCCAATTCGGGGATCGTCATGCCTGCCAAAATCCACCAGTTCATGTGCCTGGAAGACAATTTCGGCGTTCTCATTCACGATCCGGAAACCGGCGCGACGGCATCGATGGACGCACCCGAAGCTGCGCCTATCCTCGCCGCGCTGAAACAAACCGGCTGGACACTGACCGATATTCTCGTCACCCATCATCACAACGACCACATCGACGGCATAGCCGGCGTGAAGGAGCAATTTCCCGGTGCCCGCGTTGTCGGACCCGCGCCGGACCGCGAGCGCGTCCCCGGTGCAGACATCTACGTTTCGGAAAACGACACCGTCAGGGTAGGCAATCTCAGCATCCGTGTCCTTGAAACGCCCGGCCACACCAGGGGTCACATCGTCTACTACTTCGAGGAAGACAAGATATTGCTGGCCGGCGACACGCTGTTTGCGCTTGGATGCGGCCGCTCATTCGAAGCCCCGGCCGACATACTGCACGGCTCCTGCATGAAGCTCGCAGCTTTGCCACCGGAGACACAAATCTACTGCGGCCACGAATACACGCTTTCCAACGGCCAGTTCGCACTCAAGGCCGATCCCTCAAATTCCAAATTGCAGGCGCGGATGAAAGAAATCGAGGCGTTGCGCGCTGAAGGCAAGGCAACACTGCCCACCACGATGGCGGTCGAACTGGAAACCAATCCGTTCCTGCGCGCCGATGATCCCGCGATTCAGGCCAATCTGGATATGGCCGGGGCAGCGCCCGGGGCCGTCTTTACCGAATTGCGTGAGCGCAAGAACAAGGGCTGGTAGCTCCGCAGCAACGACCGAATCTGGATAAACAAAATATGTAACCGGCGCGAATGACCGGAAAGCTGCTTGCTCCGGTTCAATCCTTCTTCGCCATGCCCTCAAGCATCTTTTGCATGTCGGCGAGCTGTTTCTTCATGCTTTCCAATTCCGCATTTGTAGATGCGGATGCCGCTTTCTCCGGCCCGCCGGCATCCCGGCGCTGTCCCGCCGCCGCTTTGTCCGGCGCTGATTGCGGCGAACCCGCGCCCTGTTGTTCCGACAGGCCCGCGAACGGGTTGAACATCGTCAGGGCCTGGGAAAACATCGCCATGTTCTTCTTGGCCTGCTCTTCCATTGCGCCGATCATCGCCGATGGCTCACCACCCATCATGCTGGTCATCTGCTCGCGCAGTTTCTGCTGATCGGCTGTCAGTTTGTCGATCGAATATTGCAGATAGCTCGGAACCAGCATTTGCATGCCATCGCCGTAGAATCCGATCAGCTGCCGCAGAAACGAGACCGGCAACAGGCTTTGGCCTTCCTTCGCTTCCTGCTCGAAGATGATCTGCGTCAACACGCTGCGCGTTATGTCTTCGCCGGACTTGGCGTCGCAAACAACGAACTCGTCGCCGCGCTTGACCATTGCCGCGAGGTCCTCGAGCGTCACGTAGGAACTGCTGCCGGTGTCGTAGAGCCGCCGGTTTGCATATTTCTTGATCGTTACCGGTTGTTTTTCCTCGGCCATGATCCCTCCGCGCTGTCACTTCACCCGCCAGCGCTTCCTGCCCGGGCGCAATTTTCCCGCAATGCACAAGCATTCATAGCATCTTGTCGTAATTCTGAAAGAAAATTGTGCAACGCCAAATGGATCTGCAGATTTCCGGTAGCTCGCATACCGCGTCGATTACCGGCGATAGCGGCGGCGCGCGCACCCCGGACGGCAGTGCCAAGTCTGGAAGGTTCCGGGCAAACTTGCATGAAAACAGGCCAAAATCCGCAAAATCGGGCTTGAATTTGAACCAATGGCTAATTGCCCGCCAACAGGTGATCGGATATCGCCAGAGCTGGAAGCGGCCAATGCGGCCCCGGTCTGGTTCCTGCAACATCCGCAAAACATCAAATCGCTATACCTTCTCCGGGAAATCTGCCAAATATCAAATGCAGTGCAACATGCCTGTGCGAAACGGGCGCCGCACCAGCCACAACCCAAAAACTATCCGCCAGTCCCGAAATCCGGACCTCATCTTACCGGACCTCATTTCACAGGAGTGCATCCATGGCCAACGATATCGTGATTGTCAGCGCAGCCAGAACCGCCGTCGGTTCTTTCAACGGCTCTTTCGCCGACGTTCCTGCGCATGACCTGGGAGCTACCGCGATCAGCGCTGCCCTTGAGCGCGCCAAGGTCGATCCTGCCGACGTCGACGAAGTAATCATGGGGCAGATTCTCGCAGCCGGCCAGGGGCAAAACCCCGCCCGCCAGGCCGCCATGAAGGCCGGTGTGCCCCAAGAGAAAACCGCCTGGAACCTCAATCAGCTCTGCGGTTCCGGCCTGCGCTCGGTCGCGATCGGAATGCAGCAGATCGCCAACGGCGACGCGAAGGTTATTGTCGCCGGCGGCCAGGAAAACATGTCTCTCGCTCCCCACGCTGCCCACATGCGGGCCGGCACCAAGATGGGGGAATTGCGCATGGTCGACACCATGCTGAAAGACGGCCTGATGGACGCCTTCAACGGCTACCACATGGGCGTCACGGCAGAGAATGTCGCCGCCAAATGGCAGATCAATCGCGAAGAGCAGGACAAGTTCGCACTGGGATCACAGAACAAGGCCGAAGCCGCCCAGCAGGCGGGCCGCTTCAAGGACGAGATTGCGCCCCACACGGTCAAGACCCGCAAAGGCGATGTGGTAGTCGATTCCGATGAATATATTCGTGCCGGCACGACGCTGGAATCGTTGCAGAAGCTGCGCCCTGCCTTCAACAAGGAAGGCTCGGTAACCGCCGGCAACGCTTCCGGCATCAACGACGGCGCCGCCGCTGTTGTACTGATGAAGGAAGCGGACGCGGAAAAGCGCGGCCTGGCACCGATGGCCCGGATCGTTTCCTGGGCGACTGCCGGCGTCGATCCGGCCGTAATGGGATCGGGACCGATCCCGGCTTCCCGCCAGGCGCTGGCAAAGGCCGACTGGAAGATCAAGGACCTGGAACTGGTCGAGGCCAATGAAGCCTTCGCGGCGCAGGCGCTGGCGGTCAACAAGGACATGGGCTGGGACCCGGCTATCGTCAACGTGAATGGTGGCGCCATTGCCATCGGACACCCGATCGGCGCATCCGGCGCGCGCGTGTTGAACACCCTGCTGTTTGAAATGCAGCGCCGCGGCGCCAAGAAAGGCCTGGCCACCTTGTGCATCGGCGGCGGCATGGGTGTCGCCATGTGTGTGGAGCGGTAGCTCCACAGGGGGATGTGTGTGGAGCGGTAGCTCCACATCAAGACCATCCTCATCACCAAACGTGCAATACATACAGGCCGCCGCAATGCCGGCGGCCGCGCAGGAGAATACAATGGCAAGGACAGCACTGGTAACCGGCGGAACACGTGGCATCGGCGCTGCGGTTTGCAGGGCCCTCAAAGAGGCCGGCTACAACGTCGCGGCCAATTACGCCGGCAACGATGAAGCCGCGGAAAAATTCAAGCAGGAAACCGGTATCAATGTTTACAAGTGGGACGTCTCCGACTTTGACGCCTGCGCAGCCGGTATCGCCAAGGTCGAAGCTGAAGTTGGTCCAGTTGATATCCTGGTCAACAACGCCGGCATTACCCGCGACGGTTTCTTTCACAAGATGAAACCCGAGCAATGGACCGCGGTCATCAACACCAACCTCAATTCCCTGTTCAACATGACGCGCCCGGTCATCGAGGGAATGCGCGATCGCAGCTTCGGCCGGATCATTTGCATTTCGTCGATCAACGGCCAGAAGGGTCAGGCCGGACAGGCCAATTATTCCGCGGCCAAGGCCGGCGAAATCGGTTTCGTCAAGGCCATCGCCCAGGAAGGCGCGAGCAAGAACATCACCGCCAACGCGATTGCCCCGGGCTATATCGGAACTGAAATGGTGCGCACCATTTCCCAGGACGTGCTGGACAAACACATTCTCCCCCACATTCCGGTACGCCGCCTTGGCGAACCCGAAGAGATCGGGCGCTGCGTGGTGTTCCTGGCTTCCGACGAAGCTGGTTTCATTACCGGCTCGACCCTGTCCGCAAATGGCGGGCAATACATGGTCTGAGCGCGACGAGCGGCAATAGAACTGAAAGAAGGCTCGCCGGACAGTCCGGCGCGGGCGCTACCCGGCCTCCTGGCTGCGCGCTACCTGCAATTGCAGGTCGGCAACAAGACGTTTCAGCTTGGCGTTTTCTTTCTCAAGCGCCCGCAGCTGGTCAGCCAGATCACCTGCACCAACAGGGATCGCCTTGGCGTTGACCAGTTCGTTAACAAACTCGACGCCGGTTTCTTCGCCACTGCGCCACTTGATCAGCGCCAAGTACGTTCTGCCCTTCTGCGGGATATGCAGTTCAAACTGTTGCGGAAATGCAATCAGTTCGCCAACGATAATTTTTGCGCCGGTCTCGGAAAAAATCCGCACCAGGCAGTCGACCGAAGAATTGCCGTTATTAAAGATAATCGAGCCACGGAAAACAGTCCGCGACCGGGTTACTTTTCGCTGTTCGCTCATGATCCGTTCCGCAATCTTGCAATAGCTCGCACTCCAGAAAACAGGATAAGTTTGAAGGAATGGTATGCGTTGGCTGCCTCGGGAACATTTGCCGCCTTTTAATCGCCTTCAAGCGAGTTTTGGTTAATGAGTTCTAAAATGCGCCGGCGCGAAACCGCCGTTTCACACGCTTCGCTTGATTGCGGAAATGTGGTTTAAGGGGCCATGAACGAACCAAACTCCCGGGTGACCGCGCCAGGCGGGCTGCAGCAGGCGGCTTCCGCCACAAGCGGGCTTGTGGCATCCCAGCCTTCGCTAACCGGCCTGACCCGCGCTGAGCTGGCGCAGGCCCTGAGCGCAATCGGCGTGCCCGACCGGGAAATACGCATGCGCACGGCGCAATTGTGGCAGTGGATTTACCATCATGGCGTGACCGAATTCGGCAAGATGCTGAATATGTCGAAGGCTCTGCGCGCCAGCCTTGAAGACAATTATTCGCTCGCCCGGCCACAGATCGTCAGCGAACAGATATCCAAGGATGGCACCCGTAAATGGCTGCTGCGGATGCCACCGGTTGACAAGCACGATCGCGGTGCGGAGGTGGAATGTGTCTATATTCCCGAAAGCGATCGCGGCACCTTGTGCGTCTCAAGCCAGGTTGGATGCACGCTGACCTGCACATTTTGCCATACCGGCACGCAAAGGCTCGTCCGCAATCTGACCACCCGCGAAATCGTCGCCCAGGTCGTAGTTGCTCGCGACCGACTCGGCGACTTTCCCGGCGGCACACCCCCAAATGATCACGCGCTTCTACCCCATGGCGAAGGCATACGTGCCGTCTCCAACATCGTCTTCATGGGCATGGGTGAACCGCTCTACAATTTCGACAATGTCCGCGATGCTCTGGGCGTAATGAGCGACGGCGAGGGCCTGTCCCTGTCGCGCCGGCGCATCACGGTTTCGACGGCCGGCGTCGTGCCGCAAATTTTCGAACTCGGCAGCCAGGCCGGAGCCATGCTGGCGATTTCCCTGCACGCGACAAATGACGAATTGCGCAACAGGCTCGTGCCGCTCAACCGCAAATACAATATCTCCGAACTGATGGACGCATGCCGCGCCTATCCCGGTCTCGGCAACGCGCGGCGCATCACCTTCGAATATGTCATGTTGAAAGGCGTTAATGACAGTCCGGCGGAAGCGCGGGCGCTGGTGCGCCTGCTGAAGGGCATCCCGGCCAAGATCAATCTTATTCCGTTCAATCCCTGGCCCGGCGCGCAATACGAATGTTCGGACTGGGATACGATCGAAAAATTTTCCGATATCGTTTTCGATGCCGGTTATGCCAGCCCCGTGCGCACGCCGCGCGGCCGCGACATACTCGCAGCCTGCGGGCAATTGAAAAGCGAAACGGAAAAGTTACGGGCGCGTGCGAGGCTGGCGCTGGAATAGCCGGCCCGCGATCCGGGGCCGGAACCGGAAAGGCGGCCGTTATGCAGCACGAAACCGGAAACCCGAATACACGCAGAAATCACCGCCGGAGGCCCGGATACACCGGCGCTTTTCTCGCCAGCATTGCAGTTTCTGCACTTGTCTACGGTTTGTTATCCATACTTGTTTCCGGGATGATTGGATTTGCGCTGCTTGCAGGCATTTCCGTCGGTGCGGGTTTCACAATTGTGTTTGCCGCCTTGTTTCCTGGTTTTGCTTTGGAATTCATGAACGCCCTGGGAGAAATGGTACTGGCTGTTCTGGCAGCGATCGCCGCAATATTCGCCGCGATCTTTTCCATATTCAGCTAATTCAAACCATCCACTTGGCGATCAGCACCGCACCGAGCGCCATAAGCACGGCGAGCACCATCTTGCGAAACGTCTCTATGTCGAGCCGGTCGCGGAACAGGCCGCCGAGGTAGACACCGATGTAGACGGGAACAATTCCGGCAATCGACAACAGCAGGATGGCCAGTGTCATGAACCCGATCTGTGTCAGCCCGGCCATCATGATCACGGTTGCCAGCGTGAACGTGATGTTGTTGGTCTGCGTGAACTGGTTCGGCTTCAGATCCAGCATGAGCAGGAACGACGTTGCCGGAAAGATCTGCGACCCTGTCAATCCATTGACGAAGCCGTTCGCCAGTCCGACCGGCCCTTGTAGCGGTTTTTCCAACCGTGGCGGCAGCTGTATCACCGGGCTGCTCAGCGCATAAAGCCCGTAGACGATCAGCACCAGGCCGAGCACCGCCGCTGCAATTGCCCGATCCACGACCGCCAGGCACCACAGGCCCGCAACGACACCGGGCACGATGCAGACCATCATGAACCAGAACCGCCGCACCATCGCGGTAAACTCGCGCGACTGGATCATCACGAAGACATTGCTCGACAGCGACGGGATCAACACCAGCGGCATGGCCGTCTCAACGCCGAGCGCCAGGACCAGCAATGGCAGGGCGGTGGTTGAAAAGCCCATACCGGCTGCACCCTTGACCAGGGCCGCCACGAACAGGCCGCCGATTGCAAATCCAATGTCGCTTGCAGAAAATGCCGTGAAGATGTCCATCGGTCGCTGCACTTCGAAGGAACTGGCAGGATACGCTGTGCCGTCTAGCTGTGCGACCCCGAACCCGCAAGCACGGGTTTGAAGGCGACGCCTGCAAGCACCAGCGAAATCACCGCGTTCCAGCCCGCCAACGACAGGCCGAATATCCGGATTGCCACTTCATCGCAGCGGACCACCCGCACGGTTTCAAGCTGCTTGCGGAAATCGTCCATTGACAAGGCCTTCTGCGGTATCGCGCCCGTACATCCGGCAGGACCGTCCCAAAACTTCCATTCCACCCCGGCATGATAGGCTCCAAACACGGCGCTGGCGACGAACACGACACCGAGCAGGCCAAGCAAGGGGATCGCCACGCCACGTTGCAGAAAGAATGCCGCGGCAACGGCCAGCAGCGCCAGCGGAACGCCAGCGTAGTATGCCCAGCGTTGTTTCAGGCACAGGTCGCACGGCGCGTACCCGGCCCATTCGAATATCCAGGCTCCGGTGATTGTCGCAAACGAAACCGCCAGTACAAATAAGGCGGCCCTTAGCGGTGTAAGTTCCGCCATCCGCCGTCCGGAATCCTTGTCAGTGGAAGTCATGAAATTCTACTGCCGCCGTGAAATAACCTGCCGGGCATTCAGGATAGGCGGGAAATATGGCCGCATCCATGCCCGATCGCCAAAAGCGCGATCGCCGGTCTATGGCCCATTGTCGCAGCCGCCGGCAACACTGCCTAATGGGCCAGCCGGCCGACCAGCACGAAACCGCCGATAATACCGGCCGCGACCGCGATCATTATCCAGGTGAAGTATTTGTCGATCCAGACCTTGATCGGTGCGCCCCACTTGTACAGAACGGCGGCCAGCAGAAAAAAGCGCAATCCGCGGGTCGCGGTGGACAGCGCGACAAACAGCAGGAAATTGTATTCCAGCAATCCGCTCAGGATTGTGATCAGCTTGTAGGGAACCGGCGTCAGCCCGCCGATCAGCACCGCCGCCCAACCCCATTTGTCGTAAAAGGCTTTCATCGGCGCAATCTTGTCGGCATAACCGTAGAGATTGATCAGCCACTGGCCAATCGTCTCGAACAGAAAATATCCGATCATGTACCCGAAGATGCCGCCAATCACCGAGGCGATTGTACAGACGCTCGCGTAGTAAAACGCCCGCTCCGGCCGCGTCAGGCACATCGGCGCCAGAACGATATCTGGCGGGATCGGAAAAAATGAACTTTCGGCAAACGAGATTGTCGCTAGCGATGGCACGGCATGGCGGCTTTCCGCCTGCGCCAGAGTCCAATGGTACAATCGTTTCAGCATGGGCACCCGCATGGCGACAGTCGCGATGGACCCGAGCAGCCGCCCTTCCACCGCTAGGATTTGCGGCATAATTCCCCAGCATGGTTAACAGGGCGGAAATGCGGCTCGAACGGCGGGAAGCCGGAAAATCAGCATATATGACCACAATCCGTTGACTTTCCTGCATCCGCCGCTGTAAAGGAATGCTCGCTCCGGCCTATGCCGGGCAAACCCACCGGTCAATACTGCCAAAAAGCCGGCCGCGCAGCGCCAGAACGTGGATCTGACGCCGTAGAGCCGGGTTGAACACGAGGAAAAACGATGTTCGCAGTCATTAAAACCGGCGGCAAGCAATATCGCGTGGCCGCCGATGATACGATTACCGTTATGCACCTGGCTGGCGAGCCGGGCGACAACGTCACCTTTGACGATGTCCTGATGGTTGGCAATGGTTCTGATATCAGCGTTGGCGCGCCTTCCGTTTCCGGAGCCAGCGTCGCCGGCGAAATCGTCGAGCAGGCGCGCAGCCGCAAGATAGTCGCCTTCAAGAAGCGCCGCCGCAAGGATTCGCGCAGCAAGCGCGGCCACCGTCAGGACCTGACCGTGGTCAAGATCAAGGAAATCAAGGCCGGCTGACAGCTGCCGCGGTTCCAATTTTTTCAATCTTCGGGTATAGACCCGGCAAATGGAATTTCCCCGGCCCCTGGCTGCGGGATTACGGAGCAGAATAATGGCTCACAAAAAAGCAGGCGGTTCATCCCGCAACGGACGCGACTCCGCAGGACGCCGCCTTGGCGTGAAGAAGTTCGGCGGCGAGACCGTCACCGGCGGCAATATCATCGTGCGCCAGCGCGGCACCAAATGGCACCCAGGCGCCAACGTCGGCATCGGCAAGGACCATACGCTCTTTGCCTTGTGTGACGGCAAGGTGGCGTTCCAGGACAAGGGCAAACGCGCCTACGTGGCCGTGATGCCGGTACAGGACGCGGCCGAATAGGCGGGGGAAGACGAAGACCCCGCCGGCTCCCAGCCCAAAAGGCAGCCCGCGGACAGGTCTTCGGAGATTTCCAGCCAGTCCGATTTCCCGAATAAGGGAAATATGCAGGGGGATGGGAGACCATCCCTTTGTTTTTTGGACCGGAGCGGAACGATGTTCCCCGATTTATTGACCGACGACAGTTTCAGACTGGAAACCAGAAGATTGTGGCTGCGCTGGCCCCGCACCAGCGACATTCCGGCTCTTGTAAAATATGCTGACAACCTGAACGTGGCGCAGTTTACCGAACATCTGCCCCACCCCTACAGGACGTCGGACGCGGATGAATTCGTCCGCAAGAGCAGGCAGGACAATGCCGGTGCGAAGGCAATCAAGCTGGCGATCACCGCCAAGAACCGGCCTAATGAGCTGATCGGCTCCATCGGCGCGGAGGCCGATGAGGACCGGTCCATCGCCATTGGTTATTGGCTTGGCGAACCTTTCTGGGGCAAAGGGCTTATGGGCGAGGCGGTGGACGAGATCAACGCACTGGCGTTCCGCACCATGGCGCTGGATCGGATTAAGGCCTATCTTGTCGACGGCAACACCCGCTCGGAACATTTGCTGGCGCGGCGCGGCTTCAAACCGATCGGCAGCGGCCCCTATACGATGCCGTTGCGCGGTGGCACTTTTATGTGCACACAGTTTAACCTTGAAGAACAGGTTTGGCGGCACAATGAGCCGAATAGATACAAGCGGCAGGCTAGAAAGCGTGCTACCTGAAGATGCATAGACGGCACGACACATGAAATTCCTTGACCAGGCGAAGATCTACGTTCGCTCCGGTAATGGCGGAGCAGGCTGCGTATCCTTCCGCCGCGAGAAATACATCGAGTTCGGCGGCCCCGACGGCGGCAATGGCGGACGCGGCGGCGATGTCATTTTCGAATGCGTCGAAGGGCTGAACACGTTGATCGACTACCGCTATCAGCAGCATTTCAAGGCCAAGACCGGCGTACATGGCATGGGCCGCGACCGAACCGGGGCAAAGGGCTCCGATGTCGTTTTGAAACTGCCTGCCGGGACGCAAGTTTTCGCCGAAGACAACGAGACTCTCCTTGCCGACCTGACGGAAGTCGGACAACGCGAGGTTTTCCTGCGCGGCGGCAATGGCGGCTTCGGCAATGCCCATTTCACGACATCCACAAACCGCGCGCCGCGGCGCGCCAATCCCGGACAACCGGGCGAAGAAATGACAATCTGGCTGCGCCTCAAATTGATCGCTGACGCCGGTCTTGTCGGGTTGCCGAATGCCGGCAAGTCAACATTTCTCGCTGCCACCTCCGCTGCAAAACCGAAGATCGCCGACTATCCCTTCACCACGCTGCATCCCGGCCTCGGCGTTGTGCGCGCCGACGACAGCGAATTCGTCCTGGCCGACATTCCCGGCCTGATCGAAGGCGCCCACGAAGGCTCCGGCCTCGGCGACAGATTTCTCGGCCACGTCGAACGTTGCCGGGTATTGCTGCACCTGGTAGACGCATCCGGCGAACACGCCGGAACCGATTACCGCATCATCCGGCAGGAACTGGAAGCCTATGGCCACGGCTTGTCGGAAAAGCCGGAAATCGTCGCACTGTCCAAATCCGACGCGGTCGACGCCATGACGCTGGCCAAACAGATTGAGCGGCTCAAGCGTGCGGTCCGGACTTACGGGCCGCCGGTATCAAACGGTGAGCGCCGTCGCGCGCCGATCGTATTGTCGGCCGTCTCCCACCAGAATGTCCTTGAGGCATTGCGCGCGTTGCAAAGCCATATCCGAAGTGAACTGGCTGCCGAAAAGGCAATAACTGCACCAGCGCAGGCATGGGCGCCATAATTGGCGCCCTGGTGGGCGGACACCTGAAAACATGCTAGCACCCCGGGCGTCCGCCATCTGTCCCGGCGCTTCCACAAACATTCAATTCAACCAGCAACAATCGGCATATTCCCCGTGACCGCCACACCCGCCCTGCAGGATTTTCGCCGCATCGTTATCAAGGTCGGCTCTTCGCTCCTTGTCGATTCCGCCAGGGGCCGGCTCAACCGCGAATGGCTCGAAGCGCTGGCCGCCGATATCGCCGTCCTTCAGGAAAAAAAATGCGATGTCCTGGTCGTATCGTCCGGTTCGATTGCCCTCGGCAGGTCTATTCTCGGGTTGCCGGACGGACCGCTGAAACTGGAAGATTCGCAGGCCGCGGCATCGGTCGGACAGATTGCGCTGGCCGGTACATGGGCCGAGGTGCTGGACGCCCGTGGTATCAAGGCGGGACAAATTCTCGTCACGCTCAATGATACCGAGGAGCGCCGGCGCTATCTGAATGCTCGCGAAACAATCGAACGCTTGCTCTGTCTCGGATCAGTGCCGGTAATCAATGAAAACGATACGATTGCCACGACGGAAATTCGTTACGGCGACAATGATCGGCTGGCCGCCCGGGTCGCGACAATGGCCAGCGCTGATCTGCTGATCCTGCTGTCCGATGTCGATGGCCTCTACACCGCCCCGCCTGGCGAAACCCCGGATGCTCAATTCGTCCCCGTGGTACCGCGCATCACCGGCGCGATCGAGGCAATGGCCGGCGGCGCAGGATCGCAACTATCGCGCGGCGGCATGCGCACCAAGATTGAAGCCGCCCATATCGCCACCAGCGCCGGCACGCACATGATCATCGCCGACGGGCGCGTCCTGCATCCGGTTTCCCGGATCGCGGACGGCGCACCGTGCACCTGGTTTCTGACGCCGTCCAATCCAGTGACCGCGCGCAAGAAATGGATTGCCGGTGCGCTTGAGACGCACGGCCGGGTCACGTTGGACAGCGGCGCCGTGCGCGCCCTTCGCAACGGCAAAAGCCTGCTGCCAGCCGGCGTCACCGCGGTCAGCGGAACATTTCAGCGCGGCGATTGCATTGCCCTGGACGATCCCCACGGCAATGAAATCGGCCGCGGTCTGGTTGCCTACGATGCCATTGAGGCTGCGCAACTCGCCGGCCGCAATTCCCGCGACATCGAAGACGTACTCGGTGCTCCCGGCCGGGCCGAAATGATCCATCGCGACGACATGGTGCTGAAAGGCGATTAGCACACTACCTGCCCACGTACGGATTGAAGTACTGCTCGCTAGGGGGACCGATGAGTAATTACATGCTGCAATCGCTGATGATGTCGAACCCGGCACTGCGGCGTTGGGCGTTCCAGCGGCTGGTGTTTCTGTTTCCGGCACTCTGCATTCTTGCCGCGCTGGCGTTGTTCGGCGAAAGCATCCTGTTTCAAATGAAAGCTAAACGGACGAGCGGCGAAGTCGTGCGCGTCTATGAATGGAAAAACGAAAATCCGTTCATGGGCGGCGACAAAACCTACGGCCCGGTATTCCGTTACACCTGGAGCGATGGCAAGGAGACCCAGGCCAGCGCCGGCCACGCCTTCCTTGTTCCGTTCAAGGTCGGCAGCAAACACACAATATTGTTTGGTCCTTCAATGAAAACCGATGTGCGCACGACCTTGTTCGAGCAATTGTGGGCCGTGCCGGTAACGATACTTGTGCTGGGGATCGTCACATGGATCCTGGCCTTGCCAATCTGGCTTTGGCTGATCCGGCCGAGAATTGCCCGGCAGCGCGAAAAGCGCCTGTTTTGCCTGCCGCGCAGCAAATCGCTCGATGAAACTCCTGAAGCATCCATGTGATGGTGCGCCTGCTACGAATACGCGATGCCGGCTAAAAATGCTCCGGCGCGTCTTTTGCTTCGTCGTCTTTCAATTCGTATTTCAGGATCAACGGTACTTGCGACATGGCGAAAACAAGCGTCAGCGGCATGATGCCGAAGACCTTGAAGCTGACCCAGAAATCGGTTGATTGCGTACGCCAGACGATCTCGTTCAAAATCGCCAGCGCAAAGAAAAACACACCCCAGCGGATTGTCAGCTTGCGCCAGCCCTCTTCCTTCAATTGCATCACGCTGTCGAGCACGATCGGCAGCAGCAACTTGCCGAATGCCAGCGCGCCGATCAGCGCGCTGCCGAAGATGATATTGACGAAGGTCGGCTTCATCTTGATGAAGGTCTCGCTCTGAAACAGAAACGTCAGACCGCCAAAAAATACGACTGCCACTGCCGTCACCACAGGCATGACCGGCAAATGCCTGACCAACAGCCAGGACATCGCCAGCGCCGCGACGACACACACCATCAACACGCCAGTGGCTGGAAAGATGCCGAATTTCCAGTTGGTCAGAAAGAATGCAGCCAGCGGGCCCATCTCCAGCACCAATTTGAGACCGGGATTGATTTTCTTCTTTTCCGCCGGCACTGCCTCCGGCTTCGCATCGGCTTGTGCCGTACTGGTTTGATCGTTCTTGACGTCCATCACATCTCTCTTGCCGCCGAATTTCGCAATCGGCTGCGATTATTCCCCGATCCCCGCGATAGCATATGCGAAATCACGCGCCGTGAACGGCTCCAGGTCATCCATGCTTTCGCCAACGCCGATGAAATGCACCGGCAGTTTGAACTTGTCGGCGATCGCCACCAGGATGCCGCCGCGCGCCGTTCCGTCCAGCTTGGTCATGACCAGCCCGGTCACACCGGCAACCTTGCCGAAAATTTCAACCTGGTTAAGGGCGTTCTGCCCGACCGTCGCGTCCAGCACCAATAGCACGGCGTGTGGCGCGGCATCATCGAGCTTCTTCATCACCCGCACGACTTTTTCCAGCTCCGCCATCAATTCGCTGCGATTTTGCAACCTGCCGGCGGTATCCATCAACAGCACATCGGAGCCCTGTGTCCGAGCCTCTTCGATCGCGTCGAAGGCAAGCCCTGCAGCGTCGGCGCCTTGCGGGCGCGTCACCACCGGCGCACCGATCCGCGATCCCCAGATTTGCAATTGCTCGATCGCGGCAGCACGAAAAGTGTCGCCCGCCGCCAGCATGACTTTCCGGCCTTCGCCCGCCAGTTTTGCGCCGAGCTTGCCGATCGTGGTCGTCTTCCCCGAACCATTGACGCCAACCACCAGCACGACGAACGGCTTGTGGGTATTGTCAATCTCGAAGGGCCTGGCAACCGGCTCGAGAACCTGCTCGACCTCCCGGGCGAGGATGGCTTTGACTTCCTCGGGCTCAATTTCCTTGTCGTAGCGGCCATCGCCAACCGCATCCGATATTCGCGCCGCGGCGGAAACGCCCAGATCGGCCTGGATCAGGATATCTTCCAGCTCCTGCAGCGTATCGGCGTCCAGCTTGCGCTTGGTGAAGATATCCGTGATGCCGCGGGTCAGCGCGCCGGACGAGCGCGAAAGGCCCGATCGCAGCCGCTGCCACCAGCTTTGCTTCGGTGCTTCGCCAGCCTCCGCATCCGGAGCCGGGTTGGCTGGATCGCCGCCGGGCGCGCCTGTGCCAATATCCGCCGCGCCTCCACCGAACAAGCGCCCGAACAGGCCTGGCTTTTTCGTCTCTTCGCTATCGCTCATGAATTTCCGGCTTCCCGGCCCGCCATATCAGTTCGCTTGACTTGCAATTCATTGCCTTCGATAGCCTGTTTGCCATGATGCCGCCAGAGCCGACTTGCACCGCCGCATCCGCGGCGGTCGCCGAACCAGACCTGAATGCCCGTCTTTTGCACCGGGACGCGATGATGCTCGTCATCAACAAGCCCGCCGGCATTGCTGTCCACAGGGGCCCCAAGGGCCAAAAGGGTGGTGGCAGCCTCGAAGACCATTTCAGCCAATTGCGTTTCGGCCTGCCCCGCGATCCGGCCCTGGCGCATCGTCTCGACCGTGACACGTCCGGGTGCCTGGTGCTGGGCCGCCATCACAAGGCGCTGGTCCGGCTGGGAAAATTGTTCAAATCGGGCTCTATCTCGAAGACTTACTGGTCTATCGTCGAAGGCGGCCCCGATACCGCCGAAGGCCTTGTCGACATGCCGCTCGATCGGCTCAACCCTGATCGCGGCTGGTGGATGAAGCACGATCCGGATGGCCAGCCCGCACAAACGCGGTGGAAAGTGCTGGGCCGCGGCGTCGGCCCCGGCGGCCGGCCGGTTTGCTGGCTTGAACTGACGCCCCTCACCGGCCGCACCCATCAATTGCGCGTTCATTGCGCAACGTCTGGTTTCGCGATCGCTGGCGACGCCATTTACGGCAGTGCTTCCAGGAACCAGGGCCCGGGCCTGCAATTGCACGCCCGCTGGATCAACGTGCCCATGGCCAAGAACGGGCCACCGGTGGAGGTCGTCGCGCCGCCGCCGGAACACATGCTGGAGCTGCTTCAGGCTTGCGGTTGGCAAGCGCAGGGTGCAAGTTGAACCCAACAATCCGGGAGCTCTCCATGTCGGCAGAACAACAACGCTTTCTCGATCTATTTGACGCCCTCGTTGAAGCCAACAATGCCTGGATGACAGGAACGCCGAAGGAAAAATGGAACTGGGTTCCTTTCGACAATCCGAACATGAAATTTGGCGACCGCATCTCGACCATCACTATCAAAAGCGTCTTCATCCATACGATCGTCGGCGAAACCCAATGGGCTACGATGCTCCCAACTGTCGGTGAAGGCGCCGAAATGGCCATGGACCCGGCGAAAATCAAGGCGCTGACACGGGAACTTGACGAGGCCGAGGACCTTATCGGCGCATCGATGCGCCTGCATGCCGGCAACTTGAAAGCCTATGGCTCAATCGGACCGGAGCAATTGACCCGCAGGTTTCGCTGGTCGAAACGCGATTGGAGCGTCATGGGTTTCCTCTGGGGGATCTATTCCCACCGTTCCTATCACCTCGGCAATATCGACATATTCATGCGCGAAGCAGATGAACCGGCTCCGGACTTCTTCTCCAATTTCCGGCAGGAAATGGCGTAGCGGGACATCGTGCGAAAACGGGATACCGGTTTTCGCATAGAACGACGTTCTACTTCCCGGAATCGATTAGCGCTTGCGCGTTCACGCAAATCCATTTGAACGCAGGATGATCTTGTCTGCACATCAGGACAATAGGATCGCCACGCTCACCGCGACCAGAAACCACAATACAAGCACACGAAACGCTTTCGCCGGGATCAGGCGAAAGACCTTTGAGCCGAGCCACACCCCGATCATCGAGGGTATCAGCATCATTGCGATGTGCGTCAATATCCGCTGGCTGAACACCCCCGCCTGATACATGCTGAACAACGCGACATAGGTCGTTATCGTCATCGACAGCGTGATGTTTGCACGGTGTTCGATCGCCTTTGCAGGCAGTGACATCAGGTACAAAACCAGCGGCGGACCGCCCACCCCGGCAATACCGTTGATCAAACCCATCAGCGCCCCCGCTGTCGTGGAGGGCAATAACCCGCTTGGACCCTTGTAGGTCCAGCCACTCAACGAAATGATCGTCGCCAGCAGCACGAGTGCTGCGATGATCTTCTTCACCAGCTCGGCATTCAGCGACACGTGCAGATAAACGCCGGCCGGCGTCAACACCGCCGCCGCTATCATGATCGGAACAACCAGCGGTATTTCCGCGTTGCGGATCGCCCCTGGCAATAATTGCGTGGAATTGAACAGGCTGAGGCCGAACATCAGCGCCAGCGCTTCTACGGGTCCCCACAACAGGCTGATCAGGGGCACCATCACCAGCCCTGCCCCGAAGCCGGTGACGCCACGCACGAAGGCGCCGGCCATGACGATCAGCGAAGCCAGCGCGAACTCGCCTGGCGTGTATATCCACAGAGCTTTCAGAAATTCCATCATGCGGCGCGATATTCCGTTGGTGCGCCGAAGAGCGCTACACCGTCATCGCCGGAAATTCGCACATCGATCAGTTTGCCGGCGGCACGTTCACCGCAACGGACCTGGGTAAAGTCGGCGGCGCGCGCCAATCCCTTGCTTTCCATCAGCACCTGCAGGGTCCTGCCATGTTGCGCGGCAAGATGTCTGGCAAGCGCACTGCTCCCCTTTTCGCGCAATCGCCGCGCACGATCGCGGATCACTTCGCGCGGCAGCATCGGCATGCGTGCAGCAGGCGTTCCGGGCCGGGGCGAAAACGGAAACACGTGCAGGAATGTCAATCCGCATGCATCGACCAGATCAATCGATTGTTCGAACATCGCCTCTGTTTCGGTCGGGAAGCCGGCGATGATATCGGCTCCAAACGCGATCTCCGGGCGCAACCGCCGCAGGTCCTCGCAGAACCGGATAGCATCGTCGCGCAGATGACGCCGCTTCATGCGCTTCAGGATCATGTCATCGCCGGCCTGCAGCGACAAATGCAGATGCGGCATCAACCGCTCGTCACCGGCCATGCATTCGAGCAATGCCGCGTCAGCCTCGATGCAATCAATCGATGAAATCCGCAACCGCGGCAGGTCCGGCACGTGTTTCAAAATCTGCGCCACCAGCTTGCCGAATGACGGGCTGCCCGGCAGATCATGCCCCCAGGACGTCATGTCAACGCCGGTCAGCACGACCTCGCAATGGCCGCTGTCCACAAGGCGTTGCACCTGTTGCACAACATCGCCTGCCGGTGCCGACCGCGAAGGACCGCGGCCATAGGGAATGATGCAAAACGTGCATCGGTGGTCGCAACCGTTTTGAACCTCGACGAATGCCCGCGCCCGGCCCGCCATCGCATCCAGCCCGGAACTCGCGACAAAATAATGCCCGCTCTGCTCCAGCGCCATGATGTCATTGACCCGGGCACGCGGCATCGCATCACCAGTGAAATCAAACTGCTGTCGCAAGCCGGACCAGGTCTGCGGTTTGGCCTTGTCGGCATTACCGATCACGCTGGCAACTTCCGGCATATTGGTGAAACTCTCCGGATCGATTTGCGCAGCGCAACCCGTAACAACGATCGTCTTTTTCGGATTGTCGCGCGCCGCGCGCCGGATGCTTTGCCGCGCCTGGCGTACAGCTTCTCCGGTTACAGCGCAGGTGTTGACGATCAGCACATCCTTGTGGCCTGCAGCCGCCGCGGCGTTGCGCATGGCTTCGGCTTCCAGCGCGTTCAACCGGCAACCGAAGGTCTGCACCTCCGGCGCGCACGGGCCACGGGCTGGTTTTACCCCGCCACTCATGCGCCCGCCGCCGCAAATATCTCCGGTGCAAACTGCCCTTCAAACTCCAGTTCTACGTCGCCGGTCATGGTAACGTGATCATCGCCCCGCCATTCTATGACCAATTCTCCGCCCGGCAGGACAACAGACGCCCGGCGCGCGCTCAGGCCCCGCCGGACTGCAGCGACCAGCGTTGCACACGCCGCGGAACCGCAGGCGAGCGTGGCCCCGGCGCCGCGTTCCCAGACCCGCAATCGGATTTCTTCACGCGACAGGACCTTCGCCAACGACATGTTGACCTTTTGCGGAAACAGCCAGTGATGCTCGACGGCGCTGCCTGCCGCCGCCAGGTCGAACGCCTCGGGGTCATCAACGAAAAACACGGCATGGGGATTGCCCATATTGACCGCAGTGAAATCCGGCAAATCCGCAGTTGCTTCCGGCGGATCCGGCAGGTCGACGTGAAGCGTTTCACCGCCGCTGCCAACAAGCGGTATCGTTTCCCACTCCAGGGCCGGTGGTCCCATGTCAACACCAAAGCGCCATTCACTCTCGCGCCAGCAATCCAGCCTGCCCGCATCGCTTTCCACGACGATATGGTCAGCGGCGCCATCGCGCATCAGCACCCAGGCGACGCAGCGCGTCCCGTTTCCGCACGCTCCTGATACCGAACCGTCGATGTTGAAGATGGTCATACGCGCCGCCGTTCCCTCTTGCCGGGGATCGTACATCACCATCAACTGGTCATAGGCGAGACCGGGGGCACACCCGATTGCACGCGCTTCATCGGCGGCGACCGTCACGCCGGTTCCGCGCAAATCTAGGACGATAATTTTGTTGCCGATACCATTCATTTTGTAGAATGGCCGGTTTGCAAGCGCACTCATGGTTCTTCCGGCCCGGTGGACGGCAGCGAAGCCATATTTCCGGTTCTTTTCCTGACAGGTTCATATTCGCAATCGCCCTGCCTGTCACTTTTCGCGTATACTGGGATAATCCTCTGAGGCGCTGCAAAGGCGCGGAGTTCAACCCATGGCTGCCACAGGCCTGCGATACATAATTCCTGCCGCTGCTCTTGCAACCTTCATGGCTGCCGCCACGGCGGCTTTGCAGGCGGCTGCGCCGGTATTGCCCGCGCCAAAGCCCGCCCAGGCCGGCAAATCCACCGGAACGCCCGCCCCCGTCGTGCCCCTGCCGGGTACGCCCGAGCCACGAACTCCAGCACACAAGAAACCGCCCGCAGCGAAGCCGGATCTCGATCACGGTCATGGCCGGGGCAAGGACAGCGTTATCGAAACCGTTGACCTCCCGGTTCTGCCGGTTTTGATGCGCACCTCGCGCTCGAGCTGGGACAATGGCTACGGGAACATCCGCAAAACAATTCTGGTATTGCAGAAAGAGGCCGCCCGCGCCGGCTTGCAGCCAAAGGGTCGTCCGATGATCGTTTATATCGAAAGCAATGACCGCAGTTTCCGCTTCGATGCCCTGCTGCCGCTGGCCAGCAAGCCAGAAAATCCGCCCACGCTGTCAAACGGCTTCCGGCTCGCCACAAACCCCGGCGGCAAGGCGATGAAATTTGAGCATCGGGGCCCCTACGCCGATATAGAGAAGACCTATGAAGCAATAACCGCCTATCTCGACGAGAAAAGCCTGAGAGCCCGGGAATTCTTCATAGAGGAAATTGTAAACGACATTGCCGATCCGAAAGACATCAAGATGGCGGTCAACATCTATGTGTTTCTGCAATAGTCTGGATCAGCGTGGGTTCAAACGGACTCATATGAACCCACAGGAGCTGATCGATACCAGCACGTAGAACTTCGCTATTTGCAAAAAAAGCCGGACCCACGTTTTCGCATGATGCCCTGGCGAGCGGGCCGCAACTGCTCCGATAATCCGAGCGGCCGTTCAGTCTTCCCCTTGCTGCCGCAATGACCAGTCGACGGTCGTATCCGGCCGGCACTCGCCCCGAATGACCAGTTGCGATGTTGCGCGCGGCCCTTCTGTGTTGGCGAAGAATATACTTTCTTCTATGGCAATTTGTTGACCCGTGCAGCGGAATATCCATTGCTGGCCATCGCCGGTCACCAGCAGCACCGCCTGGCCGTTTTCAATGCTTCCTGCACGCACGTCAGGATGAAGGTGGAATCGAATGGCAAATGGTGCATCCACATGCATCTTGCCGTCAGCCGGCACGAGCCGGTCGCGGCCAGCGACCGCGCGTCCCGGGCCATCAACTGCGATGGCGCGCTCGTGGATCAGGCCAAAGCGGCCCGCATAGCCATTGTGGGAAGCCTGTATTGTGAAGCCATCTGCGTCCTCGAACCGCTCCGCTTCAACAGCGCTCGGCCCTTGCAGGATGCGGCCATCAAGCAGGCGGTCAGGCCCGTCATGGCAGGCAATCCT
>CAZTMN010000051.1:0-27281 GCA_964615275.1 uncultured Beijerinckia sp.
CGGCGACGCAATTGTAGATTTCCGGCGTCTGGTAATTATGCGCCAGAATGACCGCATTGCGCTGTTTTTTCAGATCGTTGATGGCTTTCACGTAAGGCGCGTGAAATGGCCACTCAACCGGCGGGATTACCCGCTTGACCCTTTCGTAAAGGTGGGCGGTTGCCGCCTCCACCGCCGGTGTCCAGGTCAGGTCGGGAATTTCCACGTCCGTTGGCCGACGCGCTGGACCGCCGTCCCTGGCGGGCCGAAAGCCGGTGCTGGAAACAGGCTTGTGCGGAACGGGCTGAATGACAGGGATACTCACGGCGATCTCCTTTCCGGGAACGGCGCCACTATCGGCGCTATTATAATCATATTGAGTATAATTCAGAGCGCTAGCGCCAACAGATCACATTGCACGGATAGATCGGCGCAATAAAAAGCTGTAACCAGGCCGGCGAAATCCGGGGATATAATATACTCAATATGAGTATATATATAACAAATTTCGGCAGCAGGCGCAAGTCCTGCCGCACGCCAACAGCGTGTGGCTCAGCGACCCTGGAACAGAGCCTGCCTGCCCCGGTGCGGCGATGTCCAGAACAGCAGCCAAGCAAGGCTGCACAAGAGTGCCGGGCGTTGAGTGACACATATCGCAAGGATCCGCCTGTCTGCGCCGGAGGAAAGAGCCCACTCACGGTGGACCAAGGCGCATTCTTCGGCCAATTCCTGTTTGAGAGTCTCCATCGGGCAATCGCACCCCGAAGCAGGGAAGTCGATGCGATATTGAACATGATGGCCGGTGCTGGCGTGAATGTACCGGGTGTGGCCGTCGCAATCCCGCGCCGATGTTGCGTTATTTCCTAGCCACTGCCGATCTGCTATGAATTATGGGCGGTCGCGACAAGACTTGCGCCATGCCTGCGACAATCACGCAAATCGCCCGTATTCAAAATGCCTGGAGGACTTGATGATCAGCGAACAGGAAAACCAGATCCTCACGCAAGTTGGCGCCAGCACACCGATGGGTAATCTCATGCGGCGCTACTGGCTGCCGGTCTGCACCTCCGACCAGGTAGCCAAACCGAATAGCGATCCGCTGCGCACCAGGATCCTGGGCGAAAATTACGTGGTGTTCCGCAATACCGACGGGGTGGTCGGCGTGCTCGACGAGTACTGTATGCACCGGCGCGCATCGCTTGCAATCGGCAGGGTCGAGGACAACGGAATCCGCTGCCTCTATCACGGCTGGAAATTCGGCGTTGACGGAACCATTCAGGATACGCCGAACCATTGCGACGAACGTTTCCGCCAGCGGCTCAAGGCGCCGGCCTATCCCTGCCGCGAGGCGGGCGGCCTGATCTGGGCCTATTTTGGCCCAAAGGACAAGGAGCCGCCGTTTCAGAAGTTCGAATTCTTCGACGGACCAGACGAGAACCGCTGCATCTTTCGTATCAATATTCCGTGCAATTATCTGCAACTCTTCGAAGGCGGAACCGACTCCTCCCACGTTGGCATTCTGCATTGCAACATGGCCAACCCCGACTGGAAAGACAACGCCGCCTCGTTCGTTCCAGATGCCGACGATTACTCCTCGGTCGCAATGGCCAGCGGCGACAACGCGCCGGTTCTGGAAATCGAAAACACGCCGTACGGCTATCATTATGCCGCCAAGCGACAGGGCCCGGAGGTCGACGGCAAGCCGACGCAATCGGTGCGCGGCACAGCCGTCATCATGCCGGTGCAGCGCATTATCCCGTTGCGCGAATACCAGTTCTTCGTGTTCGAGGTTCCGCAGGATGATCACAAGACAAGCACTTACATCGTGTGTCACGGTCCAAAGCCATTCGACCGGGAGAAGATGAAAATCGTGCTTGGACTGGCCGACGAGCGCTACTGGCACGAGGGCGATTTCGACTATCGCGCCACCGCGGACAACCTGTGGTTCCAGGACCGCAGCCGGATCGAGGAGACGTGGTCGGGCATGACCGGTCTTGTGCCGGAGGATTCCTCGATTTCGGTATCCATGGGCCCGATCGTCGAACGCCACAAGGAAGTATTGGTTGCGGCCGATGCGGCTGTAGTAAGACTACGCGAGCGATTGCTGGAAGCTGTTCACACGCATGAAAGCACCGGGGAAGCGCTGGGCGCCCAGTTTGGCGATCTCAGCATGGTGCGGAGCCTGGCTGACACAAATGTGCCAGTGGGTGAACGCTGGCAGGATCATTTGCCAGGCAACATGAGCCCGTCCGCAAAAACCCCGGAGCCCGCTGAATGACGCCGCCGGGCGTCGCACGGAAACCCGCCCGCACCGCCTGGATCTTGGTGTCGGCGGCGACCGGTGCGATGCTGGCAGGCGGCGGCACGGTTTTTGCCCAGATCCCGCCGGGAATTTGCAAAATTGCCGATCCCACCGGTACGCCGCTGAATATCCACCTCTACCCGGGCGGTCCCGCTACTGGCCGGATAGCCAACGGAATGAAGGTCAAGGTGCGCGAATTCCAGAAAGACCGCAACGGCCACACCTGGGCCCACATTTACTTACCCTACGGTTTGCGTATCGGCTGGTTCGACAAGGAATATCTTGTTTGCCGCGACTGACCTGTCGCACATTGCAAAGGGAGCACCTAAATGGCACTTGCATCTGCCCCACGCGGCGTGGCGGTACTTGTTGCGGCCACATGGTTCGCCGCTGTCACTACCGCGCCAGTGCATGCACAAATTCCGCGCGGTACCTGTATGGTCTCCGACCCGACGGGTACGCCGCTAAACGTACGCGAATATCCCAACGGTCCGGTTATCGGCACGCTGCGCAATGGCCGGATTGTCCGGGTCATAAAGACCCGGCTTGACCGGCGTGGACGGCCGTGGGCGCAACTGGCCGGTAGCGACGGCCCGGATATCGGCTGGATATTCCGCGAATACATTTCGTGCCGGCGCTAGGAAGATTGCGATGTTCGCGAAATTTGCCGCGGTGGCAGGCGCCGCTTGTTCAATCACGCTGGCTTCCGTCACCGCGGAGGCTCGCGATGCGCGCTGCCGAATCTATGAAGGAAACCGGCTGAGCATCGACAAGATCTGCGATTTTCAGCCAGAGGGCCGCAACGGTTCATTTTCGATAACCGGGCGCGGCGGCCGCGGCGAGATCATGCCAGGGATTTCCTTCATCACAATATCAGTGATTGCACCCGGCATAGCCGAGGTGCGTGGCCTAACGCGTGGCGGGATAAATTCACGCTGGGGCGAATTCCGCCGTTCACGCCGCGATCGAGCTTGCTGGACGGACGCGCGCACCCGCATCTGCGTATATTGAGGCCTGCCTCCCGTGAGGGTGCAAGCCTGCGAACAACACTGTCAATCGACAGCCGGCTGAACATCAGAATTACAATGGGTTCAACGATGGTATCCGCGCGCGGCTCAACACCCGCAAGCCTTCGCATTGGCGAGGACCAGGCTGCTCACCAGCCGGAAATTTCGCATACACTGCCGCCAGTCGTTGCAGTACTATTCACCCAAATCACGCCGGCATAGCGCCGTCCCGTACCAAAGTGGATTGCAAACGATGCATGCACAAGTCGAGCAAGACAAAGCCAACGCCATAACGCTTGATCTCGGCGGGCAGGAATTCAAGTCCAACGCCCGCACGCATTTGGCTGAATGGGCGAAGCGAAGGCCGTTCTACATATTCAACAACGGCCCGCCGATGGTGATAGCCGGCCGTTATGCGGATGTGCACGAGATTTTTTCCGATGCCGAGCGGTTCGCGTCCGATCTGCCGCGCGGCAAGGGCTACGAACAATACGACAAGTTCATGGGCGTGAAATTCATGACCCAAATGGACGGCGAGCAGCATGCGCGATTGCGCCGGCTCCTGTTGCCAGCTTTCTCGGCGCGCCGCATGGAGCAAATGGAAGGGCGGATTTCAGAAATCATCGAAGGGCTTCTCGACGAGATCGAAGAAGGTCCGGACAATTTCGATGCCATGAACGGATACGCCGCCCGGCTTGTCGTTGGCGCACTGCTGACGGCCATGATCAACCTCACTCCCGAGCAGCAACAGGTCGCGATCGACTTTCAGGAGGTAATGCCACTAACGACGACGGCAAAGCCGGGCGAGCCCTGGCCACAGCTTTGCCAGGATGCCTACCGCAGAATGGCCGATCTCGTTTCCGCCGTAATTGCCGAGCGGCGAACCAACCCCAAAGAGGATTTTCTCGGCGACATTGTCCTGGCTCATGACGAAGCCGACAAGCTGAGCGACAAGGAATTGTTCGACCAGATATTCGGCATTTTCGGCGCACTGGCGACAACACCACGTTCCGCCTCCGGACTGATGCTCGAATTGTACAGAAACCGCGACCAGCTTGACCAGCTCCTGGCAAACCCAGAGCTCGCGGAAGACGCGGTCGAAGAAGGATTGCGTATCGCCGGCAACGGCTATTTTACCTTCCCGCGCATCGCGACCTGCGACACGGAAGTCGGCGGCACATATATCGAAAAAGGCATGATCGTGCGCCCATCCATCATGTCGGCGAATTATGATGCATCTGTGTTTCCCGATCCGTTGCGTTTCGACATTCACCGCAAACCCAAACGGATCATGACGTTTGGCGCCGGCCCGCATCATTGCATCGGCAATCTGCTCGGCCGGCTGACCCTGCGCCTCGCGATCACGCAATTCATTCGACGCTTTCCTGACGCGCGGCTGGCGGACCGGGATTTCACTCCCGAGTTCGGCGGTGCAGTCGGCGAGTTGCGGATGCGCACCCTACCCATGATCAAACGCTAGCATCCGGACCGTCGCGCGCGCCAAACCGCGGCGCAATTGCACGCGTCCGTCAGGTGCGCCGACGCACATCTGCCCGCGCGCCGCGCCGCTATTCTCCAATCATCGAAACACGGCGGAAACACCCACCCGCCACGACCTGGAGAGAAATTATGAAAAAGTTTGTTACCGCCACCGCCGCCGCCCTGTCCATCGCCGCCACGCTGGCGCTATCGGCCGCTCCTGCCGAAGCGAAGTTCGGCCGCAAGGGCGCATTCTGGGGCGGTGTCGCCGCCGGCCTGGTTGGCGCCGCCATCGTCGGCGGTGCGGCCCGCGCCCACCATCACGGATATCACGCAAGCTGCTGGAGAGAAAAGCGCCCGTTCTACAACCGCTGGGGCGACTTCGTCGGATACCGCTACATCCGCGTCTGCAACTGATCGGAATGGTTGCTCGCGGTCCTCTCTCCCCGCAGGGCAACATCATGGAGCGCGGTCTGCGACCAGGGCGCTCCAAACAAAACCCTCCGTCTGGAAACAGGCAGAGGGTTTTAATGCGTCCGGCTACAAATGCCGGGCAACAATCATGCCGCAGCGGATTCGAAATTCTTGAGGAAGTCCTCCGGAGGCGGCTCGGTCGCCCATTGGAACAGGGATTCCTCGTTGGCCTCGGCCTTCTCGATTTCCCACTCCGCATTTTCGGGAATGAAATCGATGTCCCAGAAAAACTCGTTCAGGCCCATCCAGGGGTCGCGGATGTAGTGGAAATAGTTTGAACCGTAGATGTGCCGGCCGACGCCCCAACCGTCCTTGTAGCCGGCCTTGAGCATCTTCTCTGGGCACATCTGAAGCTGGTCGAGATTTCCCATTTCCCACGACAAATGATGCAGGCCGGGCGCTTCACTCTGCGCAAGTGCGAGCGTGTGATGATCGCTATCGCCACCGCAGCGTAGAAAGGCTGCGAGTTCATCACCGATACGGTCCGACAATTTCATGCCCATGTGCGTTGTATAGAACTCGATGTCGCGATTGATGTCAGTGGTGAATTTGAGAATATGTCCCAGCTTGCGCGGCCGTGTATCAACGTTCCGGTCGGGTGCGCCGCGACGGCCTGGCCGCAAATAGGGTGTGCCTGGATTGTTGATCTCGACGCCCTTGCGGGTTTGCTCGACCGGATCGGCGACGATGACATTGACGAGGATACCGTCCGGATCGCGCACCCAAAGGCCATTGTTTTCAAATCCAGCCGGAGCCTGCGCCAATGGAATGCCGGCGTTTTCCAGGTTTGCGGAAATGGCGGCCATCTCTCCGGCCCGGGTTCCCCATGTGACCCATGCAATCTGTTTCTTTTCGCCCGGCACAAGCCGGACCTGATCCTGCGCGCGGCCAGCACAGCGATAAACGACATGCTCGCCTTCATCGCGGCCTTCCAGTCCCATTGTGTCATAGAACTTGCGGCCCATTTCCATATCCGGAACATTAAGAGCTACATATTACAACGATCGGATCATGGCTTCCTCCTGCGCGCCTATATTTTCTAAATATACTGGTGGAAGTCTGCGTTGAGGGCAGGCCGCCAACATTGACCGGGATCAAGAGGGCAAGAGCAAAACACACCGTGGTTTTGCCGCCGGTCAAAAATTGCAGGATTACACAATATCGAACACGCCGCTCGCACAGGCGGGTGCAAGACCGACTATCTGTTCATTCCCGGTTTTTGAGCAACACCAGAACGATCATGATATGCGTGACGATCAACATCGGAACGTAGAAATTCAAAATGTACAAGTTGAAACCCATGTGCATGTCGAGGAGCCCGGCGCCGATGCCTCGCACGGAGGCGACGACGACATCGCCGAAACCGACTATGGAGAAAATCCAGACCATAATTCTCGCACTGCTCACCCTGTACCAGACGGCAACCGCAGCAATGATTGCCAGTATTGCGGACAACAAGTCACCGTAGGCGATCGTTCGAGCCACATCCAATGGAACATCCGCACCAACTTGACCGGGCATCAAAAGCGTCAGCGGGCCGTACCGGAATGCATGCACCAGCAACAAGGGCACCAAAGCCTTGCGCCACTCGAGGCCTTTCACCGCCGGATACACATACCAGACCGCAATGCAGGCATATATGAGCAGCGAAAACGTAAACTGGATGTTGCCAATCACAAACGGAGTCATCTAAATATCCTGGTATCGAAGTGAAAAAATTTGCCGAAATTTCGGCTAAACCGAAATCCAGTTCAAAGCGTCCCGGCGTGTTCCGAAATAGGCAGTGGGGAAGTCGGCAGGCCCTTCGACCTGTGGCGCAGCGCCGATCGCAGGCATCCCGGCCGGCATAACAAATGCAAATTTCTTCAGGCCCGCCGCATTGTAACGCGGGATGATGTTCGCATCACGCCATCCCATCGACATCAGTGCTGTGTCCATTTTGAATTGCACCGCGTCGACCAATCCTCCTGGCAACCCGGCTTCCTCAACGACAAACGCATAAACTTCAAGGAAGCGGTTGAAGTCGTGACCCGACATGTCCGAAGTCGTGTCGAACCACCTGATCTCGGTACACTTGTCATCTTTTCTGACGATGCATTCGCCCCAGCGATCCGAGTGCTTGATGATTGGCAAGGTCATGCGTTTCTCCGAAATCTGCTTTTGACGATTTATTTAATACGAAGTATAAAATGGCAAGTAGGCACATTTTTGATACCGTGGTAAGCATGGAAGAAAAAGAACGCGAGCGGGTAGAAACCGTTGAAAAAATGATGAAAATCATCGGCGCCAAATGGAAGCCGGCGATCATGTATTGTCTGATTCACAATCGCAAAACGAGGTTTGGTGAGCTGCGCCGCATGATCCCGGATGTCACGCAGCGCATACTTACACTTCGTTTGAGGGAGCTGGAACACGACGGCTTCATCAAGCGTACCGTCGTCAATACCATCCCGCCGCACGTTGAATACGAGCCGACGGACCTAGGCGATGAGATCCACCCGTTCTATCGCGATCTTTGTCTTTGGGCCGAAGCGCGCGAGGACAGGCTCAAACAGGCCCTGCAGAAATGAGCCCGCGGCGGCGTCATGGCAAACGTTTGATTTTGGCGTGAACGGCAAGTTCAAACGCAAACCCGGTCGCATCGCCATTCTCGAAAGGCGGATCCACTTTTTCGCACGATAGCCGGTTTTCTATTTCACCAGTTCGGCATTGATGATCGCGGTCCGCCCGGATGCAGCGGCCGCAAGCCCGTCGCTCAGCGCCGTGCGGAATTCCTCGGGCGTCGCCGCCTTTGCGCCGAACATACCGTAATGCGAACCCAGCTCGTGATATTCCGGGCCCTCGATATTGACGCCGTAATGGAACTTCGTCGTGTCGGATACACCGCCCTCGTAGTAGATCACGTGGCCCTTGCGCATAGCCTCGTACTTCTTGTTGTTGCAGACGACGATCACGACCGGCAGATCGTATGTCTTCGATGCGCCAAGGGCCTGAATGATCGGATTGTACAAAAACGTTCCATCACCGACGAACAACACGACAGGCTGATCCTTCGCCGCGAGTTTCGTGCCAAGCGCCTGGCCAATGCCCTGCCCCAGCGCACCGCCGCCAAGCCGGAAGAAACTTTGCGGCCGGTCGAGATTGAGATGGGGACGCATTTGCGGCATGTGGGTAATCGTCTCGTCGCAGACGATCGCATCGTCCGGCAGCACTTGCGCGGCGACGGCGGCCATCGCGATGCAATCCATGCCATCGGTTGAAGCGAGGGATTTTTCCTCGGCGGCAGTCAGCGATGCGATCAACTTGTCATGTTCGGCGCTCCAGAAATTGCGTCGCTCGTCGATCAAGCCGCTATCGGCGCCCGCCAGCGCCGCCTTGGTCAACAACGACAGGGATGCCGCGATATCGCCCTCCAGATACATTTCCGCGCCGGTATCCTGGTAGGCCAGTTGCGGGCGCAGGGGATTTTCGCTGATTGCCACGATCCGCCCGTCACCGAAACGCTTGGGCGGCGGATACCAGGGCGCCTTGGCGCCGACCAACAGAACAAGATCGCATTTCTCCAGTGGCGAAAGATCATACCCCATCCACATTGGATGATTGCGCGGGAAATTGGTAAAGAACGAGGCGCGGCCGTTCATTACCGGCACGCCCAACTTCTCCGCCAGTTCAACAAGAGCGTGAAACGCAGCCGGATCACGGCCGGACACTTCCGTTACCACGGCGGGCCGCCTGGCTGTGCGCAGCAAGGCGGCGACTTCCTCAACATCCTGTGGCTGCGGTTGCAGTTTCGGCGCCAGGCGGAAGCGGGGCAAGTCCGACGGCTTGTTCCACGGATGCAGCATGGCTTCCAGCGACACGTTGATATAGACCGGGCCCTGCGGTACGCGCTGGGCCATTTCGTAGCCGCGGGTGATTGTGTTGTAGAGCGTTGGCGCAGACGTTACCTGCGTCGTCCATTTGACGATCGGCTCCACAAACCGGTGTGCGCCGCCAACACTGACACCGCCGTACCATTGCGGCTCGACAGAAATCTCCGGGTCAGCGCCGAACGTCGTCGATTCACCAGACAACACCAGCATCGGCATTTCAATCTGGCTGGCGGTCAGCATCGCCATCGAGCCGTGCATCAAGCCAACGCCGGCATGGATCATCACGGCTTGCGGGCGGCTGGTATAGGCCGTGTAGCCAATCGCCATATCGACGGCGAGGGTCTCATGCCAGCAATCAAGGAAAACCGGTCCGTCGTTCTTTTCCACCGTCTGGCGCGCCATGGCTTCCCACACCGGGCTCCATTCGGAACCGGGCGAAGACATGATGTAATCGACGCCAAGATTGCGGAACGCTTCGACAATAGCCTCGCCGCCATCTGAATAGTTTTTCATGTTTGCCTCCCTGCCTCGCGCTCTGGCGAGCACGCGGCTTCATCGTACTGCACATCTACGAATTCGAGCAATCTACCCGGTAACAGCGCTTGATGCACAGTCTGATTGGCTGTGCCAACCGGATTGGGGGATCACGGTAGCGCTTACGCGACCAATCATCGCCGGGGTCATTTCATCAAACTTGGCAATATCAGCGATATGGAAGGCACGAGAACAAGAAGTGTCAGCCGAAAAATATCGGCCACCCAAAACGGCGTAACACCGCGGAATATCGTACTGGTTTTGACGTCTGCCAACATCGCATTGAGCACAAATACGTTCATCCCGATTGGTGGTGTTATCAAGCTGATCTCGGTCACAACGACAACAATGATTCCGAACCAGATAAGCGCCAGTTGCGGGTCGACACCGGGGAACGTCATATCCGAGATAATCGGATAAAATACCGGCACCGTCAGCAGGATCATTGCCAGACTGTCCATCACGCAACCCAGGACAAGGTAGACCGCTATGATCGCCAGGAGCACGACGAGCGGCGGCAATTGAGCTTCGCGAATGGAGTTCGACAAGATGCTGGGCAGATCGGCATAGTTGATGAACTGTGCAAAAATGATCGCTCCGATCAACACCGTGAACAGCATCGCTGTCGTTTGCACGGTCTCAACAAATATTTCGAGCGTTATGCGGAAAGTGAGTTTGCCGCGGAACAGCGCGATGAGAAATGCACCGGTCGCGCCAATGCCGGCGGCTTCGGTCGGCGTGAAGATGCCGCCATAGATACCGCCGATAATCAGCATGAACAATCCGATTACCGCCCATGTGTGGCGCAGCGCTTCAAGCCGCTGCGCCCAGCTGGAACGTTCGGCCGGCGGCCCGGCGGCAGGGTTGCGCCAGACGGTGTATTGCACGGCGCCCATGTAAAACAAGATACCGAGAAGACCGGGCAGCACGCCGGCGATAAACAATTTGCCAATATCAGACTCGGTCATGACGCCATACAAAACCAATATGACGCTCGGCGGGATCAGGATACCGAGGGTGCCGCCCGCGGCGATCGCCCCGGTTGCCAGCGCATCGGAGTATCCGTACTTGCGCATTGAAGGGATCGTCACGCGCGCCATCGTTGCGGCAGTTGCGATCGAGGAACCGCACACAGCGCTGAAACCGCCGCATGCAACTATTGTCGCCTTCGCAAGGCCGCCCGGGCGGTGCCCGAGAAACGCGTTGGATGCGGTATAAAGTTCGTCGGACAATCCCGCGCGGGTCACGAAATTACCCATCAGAACGAACAAGGGTACAACGGACAGAGTGTACGACACGCCGGTGGAATAGGCCGTATCTGCAACCAACGTCCCGGCAGCAGGAAAATTGATCAGTATTCCAATACCGACATAGCCGACGATGCCCATGGCGAGGGATATCGGCACACGCAAAAAAACCAGTACAAGAAGTACGGCAAAGCCAAGCAGCGAAGCGATCAAGTCGAACCGGCCCCCGTATTTTCGCGGTCCTGCGGTTCTGGCGACCCACCGCGTACGGCCGCAATCGTCGCTATCGCTGCTGACACCAGAACCAAAATCGCCATGGCAAAAGCAAAAGGTGCGATTGGGAACCGCAATACCTGGGTGATCTCGCCCTGCTCGACCAGGTCGCTGGCCTTGATCCATAGCTGGTACGCAACGAATACCAGGACCACCGCCCAAAGCACGGAAACCAGCCGGTCCCGAACCGAACGGAAACTGGGCGGAAACACCGGGTCGAGCAAATCGACCGTAATATGCCCGCCGCGCAGAGTAATCAGGGGAATGCCGACAAAAATCAGCGTGGCCAGCATGAACTCGGTAATCTCAAACCCGCCAACGATCGGGCTGTTGAAAACGTACCGGCCGATAACATCGACGAAAGTCAATAGCATCATCGCAAAAAGCAGGATTGCACCAGCCCAGTCGAGGATGCGCGGCAGGGATGAAATCCATCCCTGTCCCTGGTGTCCGCTATCGGACAGGCTCACTTGCCACCTGACAGTTTCTTGATTTCTGCGCGCAAATCAGCCAGTAGCTTCTTGCCGTCGACACCGGTTTTCGCCGCTCTCTTTACCCAGGCGCCTTCGACATCGGCGGTACGTTTCTTGATTTCGGCAACCATCGCCGAAGAAGCGACATGCACCTGCCCGCCAGCCTTTTTCAGATCTGCCACACTGTGTGCATCGCGCTTGTCCCAGGCCTTGCCAGCCATTTTGGCCATGAATTCACCGGACAATTTGTCGATGATGTCGCGATCCTTCTTGGGGATCGAGTTGTATTTCTTCGGGTTCATCGCGACAAAAAAGCTGGTGTTGTAAAGGCCACCAGGAATTGTGGTCACATGCTTGACGATTTTCTCAAGGCGGAAGCCGTTGATGCCTTCGAGCGGAAAGAACACACCATCAGCAACGCCACGCGACAAGAGCTCATAAACCTGCGGCGCGGGCTTGAACATCGGCACCACTTCCAATCGCTTCGCGACTTCGTGGACCACACCACCGCCGATGCGCATTTTCATGCCTTTGAGGTCGGCCACTTTGCCGATCTTGCCCTTGGTGCTCATCAGCGACCCCGGGCCGTGCGTGAACACCGTAATCAACTTGATGCCCTTATGCTCATTGGCCTTTGCCATGTACTTCTTGTACATGCGCCAATAAGCAACCGAGGTATGTTCGGACTTGTTGCCAAGGAACGGCAATTCAACGGCTTGAGTCAGCACGAAGCGGCCCGGCGTGTAGCCGTGCACGCCGAAAGTCATGTCGGCGAGACCCTTGCGCGCGATGTCAAAATGGGCCGGAGGTTTGCCAACGGCCTTCGAAAGCGTCTTGATCTTCACACGGCCCTGGGTTTCCTTTTCCACCATTTTGGACCAGGGCAAAAGCACATCCGCGTTCACCATGTGACGCGGCGGCACCCACGAGGACAATGTGATGGTTGTCTGGGCGATTGCAGGGGCTGCGAGGGCCAACAGCACCCCGGCGGTTACAACGGCAGCGCCAGCCTGTAGTTTCTTTGTCATCTTCTCCCTCCCATCATGAATTATCTGTTTCGCTGAACACATCCGAGAATGCAGCAATTCGCGAGTATGCAACAACTTAGAGCGAATCTGCAACTTGAAGCCGACTAACCGGTTTTTTGCACCGGCCAGGCCGGGCGGGTCACGCCAAGATTGCCGCGCATGGTCGTCGCGGCATATTCGGTACGATAGAGCCCGCGCCGCTGAAGCTCCGGCATCAAAAGGTCGATGAAACGGTTGAGATCGCGCGGATAAAGCGGCGGCATCATGTTGAATCCGTCGCAGGCCTTTTCCGCAACCCATTGCTCCATGTGATCGGCGACTTCCTTCGGCGTGCCGATGGCAAGGCCGTGACCGCGCGCGCCGGCGAATTGCTTGTAGACATCGCGCAAGGTGATGCCGGGATTTTTTGCTATCATCTCGTTGACCAGCTGAACCCGGGTTTCGCCTCGGGACGTGACCGGCAGTTCGGGCACCGGATCGTCCGGGCTGAAACCGGAGAAATCGAAATTCATGCGGCTGGTGAGCAGCGCCAGTCCCATGACCGGATCGATCAGGTCCTGCAATTCGTCGAATTCCGCCTGCGCCTGATCATGACTTTCGGCGACATGAAAGGTCAATCCCGGCATGATTTTCAGACTGTCGGGATCGCGGCCATAAGCCGGCATACGGCCTTTTAGGTCGGCGTAAAACTTTTTCGCCGTCTCGAGGTGCTGCTGCGCAGCAAACACGACTTCCGCCGTCGCAGCAGCCAGTTCCTTGCCGTCTTCGGAGGCGCCGGCCTGCACCATCACCGGTTCACCCTGGGGCGACGGCGGCACGATCAGCGGACCGCGCACCTTGTAGAACTCGCCCTCGTGATCAAGTACAAACAGTTTTTCCGGATCGAAGAACAGGCCGCTTTCCTTGTCGCGCACGAAAGTGTCATCCCGCCAGGACTGCCACAGGCCGCGCACGACATGGGCAAATTCGTTTGCCATCGCATAGCGCTTGTCCTTGGCGACATGGCTCTCGTAGCCGAAACTTTCCGCCGTGCGCTCGCTGCCGGATGTTATCAGGTTCCAGCCGGCGCGCCCGCCGCTGGCCAGATCGAGCCCCGCATAGCGGCGCGCCAGCAGATAGGGCTGGTCGTAGGTCGTGGTCGCGGTACACACGAGACCGATGTGCCTGGTGTGCTGGGCAATGCTCGCCATGACCGACATCGGCTCGATCCAGGCGCCGGCGGCATCATGGCTCATCGCCTCCAGCGAGCCGCGCCAGAAGGTCAGGGAATCGGCCATGAAGAACAGATCGAACAGGCCCTTCTCCGCCAGTTTCGCCAGTTCGATGATCTGGTTGATGTCGGCATCGAAATCCGGCCGCGCGTCGCGATGCCGCCAGGCCGCCATATGCTGGCCAGCGCCAGGCCAATAGAACATGCCGAGCTTCATGTGGCGTGGGTCATTTGCCGATGGGTTGGACATGATAAAACTCCGGTTGTCACTCTGCTGCGGTTGAACCCACCAGCTCCAGCGGCGCACGTTCGGCCGCCGCCGAGGCAACGACTATCTTGGTCAACAGTTTCAACAGCTGCTGACTCTCTGCTGGAGACAATGGTGCAAGGAGCCGCTGTTGCGCCTCCTCGGCATGGGGCAAGGCGGCGCTAAACAACGCTTCGCCCGCATCGGTTATCGACAGCGTCCGTTTGCGGCGATCTTCCGATTTGACGATGCGCCTGATCAGTTTCTTGCGTTCGAGATTTCCGACCACCAGACCCGCGTTGGACTTGTCGAGGCCGAGTATTCGCGCAAGCCGGTCCTGGTCGCAGCGGCCTTGGCAGTGCAAAACGAACAATACGTCGTACTGGCGAACGGTCAGGCCCAGATCGGCACAGGCCCGCTCGAAATAGCCGCCGCCAACCTGGCTGCTGCGCGTCAGCATGAAGCCTGGCCGGCTGTATAATGCATTCAAGGCATCCGGCTGAACCATTGCCACCCCCACAATTCGTAAGACATCTTACGAATTGTGGGGGTGTTGTCAACTGTGGAGGCAAGGCCGGGAGGCGGCAGTACAAGGCATTTGGGACGGGGATAATCAATAAATCAGTGGATAGAGGGTTGAAATGACGCCAATCTGTGTCGAACATTCTGCGACCTGGTAAGATGTCCACGTTTAGAACGTGCCATGATCGACAATTGCATCTGCAATCCTGGGGTCGTTCAATATGAATGATGCGGCGCCGTCAGATAGTTGCCCCACTTTGTTTGGATCGGTCAGAATTATTCGAAGCTCTTCCTCGTGTTCATAGTCAGGAGACTTGATAAATACTGTGCCCAGATAAATGGCAATGTAGTCTTTGCATGCTTGAAAGTTGAAGTGATTTTCGATCTCCCAACGTCGATCCTTGTTTCCATATTCCACATGCCGCGCGAAGAGGCGTAGGCGCATATTGTCATCTTGTTCAGAAATAATCGACTTCAAGGCATCAACAAGTTTCTTTAGATCATACACAACATATGCGCCTACATCTGGATTTCCGCGATCTCGAATTCGGTGCGCGCGTTCCCGAGAAAATTCGCCGCGTGACGAACACGAGCAATAGTCATTGACGGAAAACTCATGAACTAGCGGATCTTCAAACCCTTCGATGGGCACATCGGACAGCGTTAAATTTCCAAATTCACCGTTGTACAGCCCAACGCGGCTGCAAAAAACATCTCTCTGAAATCCCTCTTGAAAGTCACTGAATCTCCCGATCAGAGATTCGTCTTGCCGGCGGTATCCGGCAATCGTGCCAAACCGAAAGCTACCCTGCAACGTAATGTCAAGATGGCGCTCTGCAATATGCCGGGTGATTAGGGCCGAGGCGTGCGAATCGAGTCTCTGTAAATCATCATCGCTGAGCGGTGGCACTTTCACAAGTTGCGTATATACTACGCCAGCATACCTCGGCCTCGGACCTTTTGGCAGCTCCTCCACTCGCTCCGCTGCTCTCCGATTGGACGGTATCGCATAACTAACCGGCGCCATGCCAAGAGACCCCCACGGTGGTGTGTGAGCCGTAGTGCTAAGTAGAAAGTTCTTCAATCTGTTCAAAGCATATACCTCCTTGATCGACGTCACACGATAACAAATCGAAACAAGAACGGCGCAACGGCTTCAACAATTCTGCGTCACTCCAACCGAAGGCCTTTTCGCAATCGGTTCGCGGCGATCCCAGTGTTCATCGCAAAATATGATTGGTCAACGTCGCGAGTTTAAATTCGCGTTTAAGTTCGTTTTTGGACTTCGAAAAAGTTCCGACTTCCTGGAGTGGGAAAACCTACGTGGACACCCTGCGCGAACCGCTATTAGAGTTTTCGCTCAATGGTGCGTGTTGGATCAGCAGGCAGCTGTCCGCCGCCTGACGCTAACGCGCAGTTCCATCTTGGATCACATCCGGTCGCCTAAGCGATTGATTCCCGGCGTTCGACTACTTATCGCTGAGGCCACTTTTGGCCATTTGATTTGACGCGTTACAATTGCCTCAGGTCTGCCCGGGCTTCAGCTTGTAGAAGATATGCGTGCCGATTTTCTTCATGCGCTTGAGGCGTTTGGCCCAGCGCGGGCGCACGTAGGTGGCGTGGTAATGGGTCGATCCGCCGACCTTGGCGAGATATGTCCGCCCTTCCAGGACTTCGCGGGCGATGGATACGGCGAGCGACCAGGAGCGGCCATCGCGGATGCGCAGCGACTTGCCCTCGCAGGCGAACGAGAACTGGCAGGCCTTGTAGCGGTGACGGTTCTGGTAAACGACGCCGCAAACGCTGTTCGGATAGAGGCGGCTCAAAGTGCGGTTGAGAACAACCTGGGCGACCGCCGCCTGGCCGGCGCGGGATTCGCTGCGCGCCTCGAAATAGATCGCCTCGGCAAGGCATTTGCGCTGGGCGGGCTTGCTCGCCCGTTTGATCATCGCAAGATAATTGGGCTTCTTGCCCGAGCGCGCAAGCTTGGTGCTGTTCGCAGGAGAATCGCCTTTGCCCTCGGCAGCGCGTTTCCGGGCCGCCAGCAGCAGCGCCTGCGCGGATATCACCAGCGGCTGGGCTCCCGATCCGGACGGTGTTGTGGAGGACAGGGCGACCGCGCGCGATACCGGCCGCGTGCTGCCATCAAGGTATCGCGGCACCGGCCGCGAGATGAGCCGGTTTTCCGCATCGCGCGCCAGGCCGGTGCTGGTGACCCGTGCGGCCGCTTCCGGTGTCGATGCAGAAGCGCCGTCGGACACGCGGCTCGCGCCATTGTCGGATGTCGAATAGGCAGGCCTGGCCTGCGGTGCAGGCGTACGCTTCACCGGCACAAAGTTCCTGAAACCGAGCACATCGCGGGAGAATGCCTGCTGGCGTGCGATGAAACGGCGGAACGAACCCTTGGTGCGCAAATGGGCATCGAACGTCGGGCGCAGCCCGATAAACGGATCGCTGCGCCGGCGGCGGTCGGGTTCCGGGAAACCGAATTCATGGTTCTTGAGACGGATGCGCGGCTCTGTCTCGTCGGGCGGGGAGCCGAAATCATGGCGCTCGTTGCCGGTTACGAGCCGCGCCGTTTGAACCCTTGCCGCGCTAGCGGGAAGCACATCGGAGTGGCCTGGCCCGGCCAGGCGAGGAAACATGACCCGGTCCACGTCTGCAAACAATGACGTCGCGGCAACAGGGACGATATCGGCGGGATCGGCAGGTGCGCGCGAGGTGACCGGCAGGAAGCTGCCGCCCATGGCAGCGTCCTGACCCGCACCGGCGGGGAAAGAAACGGCGAGCCCTGCTCCGAGGCACCAAGGCGCCACCGTTCCCAATGCCCATATTACGCGCGACCAACCCATACACAACCTGCCGTCAACGGAACGAACACCTCTGGTTTACGCCACACCACTCACCAGCTACGCCTAATCGGAAACGCCACAAACCGATCCATCGCTCAAACCAGCCCACGCACCCCGGAACGCCTTCGCTTGCGGCAGACTATTGTTTATGGCTCATTAAGCTTGAGACGCGGTTACCGGGGGGCATCCCGATCCGTTCCGCTTTGGGACACTTGCCGGGCGCAAATTTCCGCGCCGTCCACCTGTTCCAGATCAAGGCCCGCAAACCGCTTGCGGCTAGGATGCGCAGATGGGCGCGGGCAAAAGATGACCCGCGGCAAGGACAGAGTTCGCGGAAATGCCGACAATCAGGTTTTTACCAATATTCAGCGCGTTGGCGCTGGCCCTGTGCGGCCCTGCGCTTGCGGACGAGGCCAAAATCGCTGCCGGCAAGCAATTGGCAATACAGGAGTGCAGCGGTTGCCACAGAATCGACGGCGCACCCGCACCAACCCGTGGCGGGGCACCCGGATTCGCCGATATCGCGAAAATGCCGTCGGCGACCATGTTGTCGATCAGAGTATTTCTGCGCTCATCGCACCGCAACAAGACCATGCCCAACATAATTTTGAGCGACAAGGACATTGACGTCCTGGCCAACTACATTTTGAGCCTGAAGAAATGAGTTGACCGTTGCACGGCTGCGAATCGGATAAGCTTGGCGCCTGCAAGCGGCGGCCAACAGCGTCCCGCACCCGCACTGCTGCACAGAGAGTCCGCGATCCATGAAAGCTTCACCCCTGCGCATCCTGCATCCGACCGACTTCTCGCAAACCAGTCAACGGGCCTTCATCCATGCCCTGAAACTTGCGCTGGCTACCCGCGGCGACCTGTTTCTGCTCCACGTTGAAAACCACCGGCCCGACAAACCGCATTGGAGCGATTTCCCGCACGTGCGTGAAACGCTTGAAAACTGGGGCGTCCTGCCAGCGGGCGTGGATCGTGACAAGGTGCAGGAGCTTGCCGGAATACAGGTCGCCAAATTCGATTTGATAGACGACGACCTAGGCCACGCGATGGCGAAATTCACGAACAGATACGGTGGCGATCTGCTCGTGATGGGCACGCATATACGCGGCGGACTGGCCCGCCTCGTTTCCGGCTCGCATGCCGCGGAGATATTCGGTTCGACCAGAATCGCAACGCTGTTTGTATCAGTCGCTGCGGAAAGTCGTGATCCCGGTCGACCACAAACCCGAGCCGAGCCGGGCCGTTCGCGAGATCGTGCGGCTGATTGCGCCGCTCGGCCTGCCGCCGAATTCGCTACGGCTGGTTCACGCCGGCGAAGACGCACCGCATATCGACCTTGGACCGGGCCGCAAACCGGCCGGGGTGGAATGTCTTCCAGGACCGGTAACTCCGGCAATCCTGCAGGCCGCGAACGACGCCGACCTGATCGCGATGGTCACGGCGGGCAGTCATGGCTTTCTTGACGCGTTGCGCGGCAGTACGACAGAGCAGGTAATCCGTCAATCCCATTGCCCGGTACTGGCGCTGCCGGGAACCTGAAGGTCAGCCGGTCTTGGTTATTACTTCAACGCTCACCGATTCAGGATCGAGTTTCTGCGGGGCAACATCGACCCGCTCGACCTTCACGCCTTTTTCAAACCCGGCCATCTGCAAGATTTGCAGGGGCTCGTCGCCAGAGCTTTCAAACCAGTATTGCGCGCCGCGCGGGATGAGAATGCCCTCGTGTTTGGCGAACTCACCGATCAGCACATCGCCGGGGCCGTAGAACTTGACCTTACCCTCAAGCACCATCCAGAAGCCGTCCATGCCATTGTGCGAGTGAAGATTGTTCTCGCCGCCCTCGCTTACGATCTGGACACGGCCGCGAATAATGTCGCTCTTGGCCAGTTGCACAATACCCTTGCCGCGGCGCAGGTTCTCCGGCTTCTTGTAACTGAACGTCTGATAGGCGAGGTTTTGATCAGTATTGGCGGTGTTGTCGTCCATGTCATCCTCCTGCAGGCTGCCCCTCTTGGCGCACTGTTATAAGCGAAAAACCGGCGGTTGTCGCGCGGCCAGCGTGCAAAATTAAAACAGGTTCGCCGGCTCCTTGCCGTGGTAGTCGCCTGTATAGAATTCCGGATCCATGCGGCTTGTCGCGCCGTCCCGTTCCAGCTCGCGGACGAATTCCTCGCGCAGGTATGGATCTTCTTCAAAGTAGGGAATTGCGTCGCCGCCATCCTTGATGTCGATGGCGCCGCGATCCGTCAATGGCTCGCCGGGAACGCCGGGCTTGCGGGCGCGTGAATTGTTGGGGCCGAACCAGGCGGTCAGGCGCAACGGATCCTTGCTGACGCCAAAATGCTGATGGAACCAGTCTCCGGACATGGGCGCGGCGGACACCATGCCGCCAAACTCGTAATCCTGCCGGCGTACATCTTCGGCGATGCCGTCTTTCCAGGGCGACATGCCGAGGCGCTCCGGCCAGGTATAAGTGTAGCCGCGCCCTTTCAGACATATCAGCACCGCAGCCGACGCGTGCTTGTGGCCCTTGGAATAGCGCCCGGTCTCGTGCTGGCCGACCCACATGTAAAAGCGGTTGCCGGCCATGTGCGGCTCCATGCGCCGGTATCCGGGGGAACGCCGGTTGTCGAGCGGCAATTCGGTAGTGATGACATCAGGAATAAAATTGGTGCGGCGCATGGCAAGACCGCGCACGGGATCGGGCGCAATATCGTCATTGGGGGTGAAATAATCGGCATCGCCGGAATAGCGTTCAGAAAAATTGTACGGGCAATCGAAAACGAAACGCGGATTGTCGAACAGGTTCATGATGTTCGGCGCGGAGGTACCGCACAGGAGCAGCGCCGGCGCATTGGTGGCGTTGACAAAACGGTGATGGGCGTTGAGCGGAATGGAAAACATCGAGCCACGCTGCCATTCAAAGGTCTGCTTGTTCTGCCCCTCGTTCCAGACTTCCGTCGAGCCGCGCCCCTCGATGACGAGGACAACCTTCTCGTAGATGTGCCGTTCAATATTGAGAGCGCCACCGGCAGGGACCTCCACCACATACATGCCCCAAAGGCCTTCGGTGCCGAACAGCTGGATGTAAGTGCCACGCCCGCCAAGGCGCTCCCAGGGCTTCATCGGCAGATCAAGAACCGTTTTGCAGCCGATGTCGCGATGCACCGGTATACCCTCGGCCTCCATGAACCGGTCGTAGGGCATGGCCGGGCGGCCAAACTTGCCGAAACCCGCATTCTGGCCCGCCGTCGGCTCGTGCCAATGCTCAAACGGATCATCATGGGGCATGGAATTCCTCCGGTAGCGGTTCATTATCGGGCGCTTCGATGGCGCCGCCCGCAATTTCGTCTCTGCGTCATCATTTATCATGGCCAAGAGCACGCTGACCAGTCATGATCGGCCGGCATAACGTCTAATACCTGTGCACCAATATGCAGGCGGCACAACCCGGGGGAAGATGAACCATGCAATTCGGAATACAGTTTTTTCCTTCCGTTGGGCCCGACCTCAAACCGGCCGATCAATATTGGGGCGAGGCGCTCGATTTGACGGTACTGGCCGAAGAGCTTGGATTCACCAGCGTGCGCACGGTGGAACATTACTTTCACCCCTATGGCGGCTACAGTCCCAATCCACTGGTTTTCCTGAGCGCCGTTGCAACGCGAACAAAAACCATCCGGCTTATAACCGGCGCAGTACTGCCGGTGTTCAATAATCCGCTGAAGATGGCCGGCGAGATCGGCATGGTCGACGCAATCTCCGGCGGGCGGCTGGAAGTCGGCTTCGCCAGGGCCTTCCTGCCGCATGAATTTGCCCATTTCGGCATTTCCATGGACGAGAGCCGTGCGCGCTTCAACGAGGGCCTCAAGCAGGTGCAGATGCTGCTGGAAGAGGAAAATGTCAGTCACTCAGGTGAATTCCATTCTTTCGCCAATGTGACTTCCCTGCCCCGGCCAACGCGCAAACCGCGGCCGCCGTTCTGGATCGCTTCGATATCGACACCGCAATCGTTCGAAATGTGCGGGCGTGAAGGGCATGGGATGATGGCGATTCCGCTCGCCAGCGAGGCAACGGCGAAACTGGTGCACCTGTACCGGGAATCCTGGGCGTCCGCCGGCCATCCCGGACGCGGTGAAGTCATGCTCGCCTTCAACATGTTTTGCGCCCCGTCCCAGGATGAGGCTGTGCGCATCGCCAAGGACGATCACGAACATTACCTGAAGGCAATCGCCGCGGGTGCATCGGGTTGGGGGGAAGGCGTTTCCTCCAAGGACTATCCGAATTATCAGAAAATGTATGCCGTGCTTTCGTCAGAGAATTACGAGAGCACGGTCGCAAAGGGCACCGCGTGGATCGGCACGCCGGATTACATCAGCACAATGATCGAGAAATATAACAAGGATTGCGGCGGCTTTGATGCGGCTTCCCTGCAAATCAACTTCGGTAACATGAAACCCCAGGACGCCGAGTCCTCCATGCGCCTGTTTGCCCGCGAGGTCATGCCGCGCTTTGCAGACGTATAGCGGCGAATGCATTGACCCGCCGACGATCGCTGCCGCAATTAATCACAGATTTGCCCGATTCTTTGCCCAATTTGGTCACAGTGGATATCCAGCTTGCCGCAGCGCGCAGGCTGTGATCGCGACAATCCGACGAACCTTCCCGCCGGCAGAGCAATTCCTGCACTTGCGCTCACTGATGCAGCGCGGCTGCAAACAATCAAAGCGAGGGCGCCAATGAAATTTTTCGTTTCCAGATTGTGCACAGCGGCATTGATTGCGGCAATTCCGGTTGTACCGGCCGCTTTTGCAACGCAGGCATCAGGAACCAGCGATACCATAACGGTCGATACGAGCCTCAGCCAGCGCCTCTTGCAGACTGGAACAACACAAACGGTTTACTTGCGCATCGCCATCCGCGGGAAGCGAACCGAGGAATCGCACGCTCGCACGCCCGGCAATATCGCTCTCGTCATCGACCGGTCCGGCTCGATGAAGGGCGCCAAGATCGAAAAAGCCCGGGAGGCTGCGCGCATGGCGATCAACCGCCTGGATCCTTCCGATCACGCTTCTGTTGTGATTTTCGATCACCAGATCGAGGCGCTGGTTCCAGCCCGGCGGGTGAAACATCCGGAATATTTCCACTCGGCGATTGATCACATCCGCGCACGCGGCCGCACCGCCATTTTTGCCGCCGTGGAAGAAGCCGTACGGCAAATAAAGCGCTACAAGACCCCGCATCGCTTCAACAGGATCATCCTTATTTCCGATGGCCTCGCCAATGTCGGTCCGCGCGAACCACACTACTTCCAGGAATTGGGAGAAAAGCTCGGCAACAAAGGCATTTCCGTTTCAACTATCGGGCTGGGCAAAGGCTATAACGAGGATCTGATGGCGCAACTAGCGGCCGCCAGCGACGGGAATCACGCCTTCGCCCGCACCGCCGCCGATCTGACCAAGATATTCAACCAGGAATTCGACGAAGTCCTGTCGGTAAGCGCCCAGGACGTCGAAATCATCATCCAGACCCGCGACGGCGTCACACCGTTGCGTAGCCTCGGCCGCAAGAGTTCGATTCAAGGCAACACGATCCGGATGCGGCTAAACCAGGTCTATGGCACCGCGGGTCACGCCCTCTTGCTTGCCCTGAAAGTCGATGCGGCGCGGGTTGATCCGGGTTCGCCAGTAGCGAATGTCTCGATCCGTTATCGTCCCGCCAAGGGCGAGCGGCGCACAATCTCACGGGCAGTGAATGCCCGTTACAGCCATTCGGCCGAAGATGTCCGCAAAAGCCATGAAGCGGGGATCATGGAACGGGTGATTGAATTGCAGGCCCGCGAACGCGCACGCCGCGCGGTGAAATTGCGCGATAGCGGCAAGATCGAAGAAGCCCGGAAAGCCTTGCGCGGAAACGCCGAACGATTGAAAAGCGACATGCGCCGGTATGGCGTCAAGTCGAAGCGCGTACAGTCCATCGTGAAGAACAACGAGGCAGCGGCAGCATCAGTAGCCAATCGTGCGCGCTGGAATGCGTCGCGCAAACAGATGCGCGAGGACCTGAGCAACCGCCAGGGTGCGCCTGTGAAATATTGAGCTGGCAAAATTGCTAGTCCCCGGCACCTTGATTGAGGGCGGGAAAAACGTTTATGCCCGCCCGCGCAGTTCAAGACGCGCTGGCGGGGTAGCGCCCGCACTCACGAGGGTGCGCCTTTCGAACGAGCTGCTGCTTCGTCCCTGAGGCCGCCACCGCACCGGAACGTACAACGGCAGATCTCGCTGGACGCCCGCAGATACCGGACATTCCGCGCCTGCGTTGACAGCACAAGGGTCGCGCGAGCGAAATTCAACTCAGGACTTCTTTTTCTTCTTCCTTTTCTTTTTGCCGCTGAACAGAAGTTTTTTCAGATAGGCTTTCGCCTCATCCGGTGCGGCGGCTATGTCATTTAGCATCGCTTGTGCGTCTTTTGCACCGACGGGACTGACATCAACACCCATGCGTTTGGAATCGGCCAGGAACCGGGGATCGCTTGCCATGTCCATAAAGGCCTTTTGCAGCGCCTTGGCGCGATCAGCCGGCAATTCCGGCGGCGCTGCGAAAGGCCGGGAGAGCTGATAGGGAATCTCCGCCACCTTTACCAGCGCCATCGCCTTCGGATCCTTTACAAGTTCGCGAACGGTTGGCACATCGGGAAACCTTGGATGCCGTGTGCGGCGGGCGAATTGCACGAACGGATAAACAAGGGAATTTTTCTTCAGCCAATGTGGATAGGTAGAAGACACCGAGGACAGACCGACAAAGCGGCCCTCGATCTCGCCGCGCTCCACCGCCGGATTAAGCGCATTGGTGTCTCGATAACCGGCGATCAGCTTAATGCGCGCGCCGATGGCATCCTTTAGCAACGTAGCGATGTCGTTCCCGGTCGAACCGCGCGCGGTACCTCCCAGTATGACAGTTGGACCGCCCGGCTTTAAGATATCCTGTATGTTCTTTGCCTTTGCATCCCGGCGCACGAACATCATGTAGGCGTCGTTCTCGGCGCTCGATGGCGAACCAAGCCAGGTGAATTTTCGCGGATCGAACTGGACGTTCCTGTTGCCGCCGAGAATACCCATCAAGGGCATATTGCGCGAAAAAGTACCGATTATCGTGCCGTCCCTGGCGGCGGAATTATACAGGTGATTGGTCATGCGCAACGAGCCCGCACCGGGCATGTTTTGCACAATCACATTTGGCTTGCCGGGAACCTTGGCGCCAAAGTGCCGGCCGACCAGACGCGCGTACGCGTCGTAACCTCCACCGGGTCCGTAGCCTACCAGAATGGTTATAGTCTTGTCCTTGTAGAAGCCGGACGCATCGGCCGTAGCGGGTCCCGGCCCATAGGCTAAAACAGCGAGTCCACCCGCCAAAACAACAAAACGCTTCATGACTGCCTCCCTTGTCCGGAGCAATTTTAGATCAGCGTGCGCTATAATGGAAACACCAAAGCGCACGGTTCCTAAGCAAGTTTGCACGCCGGGCACCTCTACACGCGTGACACAGGGGAAACACCATGAAACCGCTAGACGCACGTATCGAGCAACTCGAGAAAAGGCTTCAGACCCTCGAAGACCAGTGCGCCATTTATCAAATTCTGGCCTGCTATGGCATCAGCGCCGACGGCGGCAGCAGCGCCCGCGCGGCTGACCTCTGGACCAAAGAAGGCGTCTATGACCTGCACGATCAGATCATGGCAGGGCAGGACGACATCATCGAGGAACTGGAAGGCGCCTGGCATCAGGGGCTGATTCTAAACGGTTGCGCCCATGTAATGGGAATGCCGTTCATCGCAATTGATGGCGACGGCGCGACCGCAACCAGCCAGTCCCGCCTCTACCGGCGCGAACCTGACGGGAGCTACCGCGTATTATCCTGCAGCGCCAACCGCTGGGAGTTCATCCGCACCACACAGGGATGGCGATGCTCGAAGCGAACGTCACGCAAACTCGACGGCACTGCGAGCGCGCGCGAACTTTTGGCGCAGGGCGTCCGCGCCTGATCAATGGGAGGTGCCTGCGCCTTCCTGCAGCCGAAACCCCGCGGGGATGCCGTTGCGCCGTGCTGCCTCTTCCGGTTCCAGCGAAGCGTCCCACGAGATCGCATCATAGCGCATGCCGGTTGTTTGGCCGGCGGCCTCCGACACCGCCCATAGCAATGGCGCAACCATTTCGTCCGGTTCGATAAAGCGCCCCATCTTGCCGTCGCGGCTTGCCTGGCGCATGGAATCGGACATCCCCGGCGTGTGGGCGCCCGCCCCCGGATTGACAATGTTCACCGTTACGCCCGTGCCCGCCAGTTCCTTTGCCCAGACTTGCGATGCCATTTCGAGCGCCGCCTTGGACTGGCCGTAGGGCGTTGTGCCCGGCGTATCCATTGTCGAAAGCCGCGTTGTAACATTGACGATACGGCCCCAGCCCTGTTCGATCAGTATCGGCGCGGCGCGTTTCGCCATTTTGCTCGCGGCAACAAAATTGACGTCCATGACGTTCTGCACAATCTCGTCATCAATCTCCCAGAAGCGCGGCGTCTGCTTGCCAAATTCGGCGCCTGGATTGATGTAGGTGAATGTCAGCCCGGCATTGTTGACGAGTCCGTCCAGCCGGCCAAAGCGGTGGGACGCCTCGGCAATCACATCATCGCAAACCGCGCCGTTGCGAATGTCACCCACTTTCCAGGCGATATTGCCGCGCCAGTATTGCCCGGCAGTCTCCGCTTCAGCGTGGGCAACGTCGTCGGCAAGATGGCCGACGGCAAGCACCCGGTATCCGGCCGCCGCGAGACCAAGAACCATCGCGCGCCCGAGACCACGCAAGCCGCCGGTAACGATGAAAACACGGCCACTCACTGTGGATTTCCATCCTCGGGGTATCCGTCCGGCCGCACGTATAGTTCATTTCCCATTCGTGTCGGGACACCCTCGTTGGCCAGCGTTTCAGTAAATTCCGCCCGGATGTAGGGATCTTCCTGATGGTAGGGGATCGCCGTGCCACCCCTGGCAAGATCGATCGCGCCAAAATCGGTGAGTTTTTCGCCCGGACGGCCGGGCCGGCGGGCCGGATGGTTGTTGACGCCGAACCACGCGGTCAGGCGCAGCGGTTTTTTTGATACGCCGAAATGCTGGTGGAACCAGTCGCCGGACATTGGCGCGGCTGAAACCATACCGACCGGCTCGTAATCCTGGCGCATGACTTCATCCGCCTTGCCGTCCTGCCACGGCGTAGTCCCCAACCGGTCCGGCCAGGTGTAGGTGTAGCCCTTGCCCTGCAGGCAAATCAGTACCGCGCAGGAATCGTGTTTGTGCGCCTTGGAATAACGGCCGGTCTCGTGCTGGCCGATCCAGAGGTAAAAATCGCTGCCGGAAAACTCCGGCTCGAGCCGCCGGTAGCCGGGCGAGCGGCGATTGTCGAGCGGCATGTCGCAATTGGCGATATCCGTCATGTAATTGGTGCGCATCATCGCCAGACCACGCAGGCCGTCCGGCGCAATCTCTTCGTTCTGCTTGAAGAATTCTTCGTTGCCGGAAAAAACGTCGTTGAACTCGAACGGGCAATCGAACACGAATTTCGGGTTGCCGATCAAATTGAAAATGTTGGGCGCCGAAGTACCGCACAACAACAGCGCGGGGGAATTGGAGGCATTGACAAAACGGTGGCGCGCGTTCAGCGGGATCGAGAACATCGAATATTGCTGCCATTCGAATGTCTGCTTCGCGCTCGTGGAATCCTGCCAGACCT
>CAZTMN010000052.1:0-14469 GCA_964615275.1 uncultured Beijerinckia sp.
GCAAGCGGGGAGAAGGTGTCCCGAGCTTGCGAGGGGCGGATGAGGGGCAATTGCGGTGCGCATTTTTCAACGCCGCAACGAGACGCACCGGATTCGACCCCGCGTCGCACCGGCCAGCAAAACCGTATCTTCGCCGTCCCGTGACCCGGCCAAATGGCCTTCTGACTCTTGCGGTCCGGCCATTTGGCCTCAACTCAGCCATGGGCTAAATTCACATCAGGTGAGACATTTCTATTTTGCCGGAAATGAGCCATTTCGGATTGGTTTTGACAGCGAGCTTCCGCTGCGCGGCCCAAACGCTCTAAATTAAAGGTTTGGCTAAAGTTGAATGCATGTGTAGCAATGTCGGAATTTGCTCTGCTGGGCGTCTGCCAAAACCGCATTCAGTGGCGATCCCAAAATCAGCGACATATTTTGAAGCAGTCGCGATACGCTGATTGGTTCCCTCTTCGCCACCGGTCATATGTATCAATCCGAGATATAGTTTCGTTTCAGACCGTAGCTCCAATCCAGTTAGTGGCTGAAAATAGGCATCATCATTTCGATCACGCGGCACCGGTATATGGAGATAGTTGAAGGGACGCGCGCAAACTTTAGTCAAAGTATTGGCAACCCAAACGAGATGGCTGGTGTCCTTAGGCTCAACGAAATGCTTGTGACCAGAATCGCCGTAACAAAGATGCCAGCCAAGTTCCACATCGTCAGGCACGGAAAGGCAAAGGCGTTTGAACTGGTCTGTCATATCTGCACGCGGGTCGTTGCTATAGTGATCCTTAACCCCCTCCAGCATCATCAGCTCAAGCACCATCTCAAACTGAATCGACAATTGATCGTGAGGAATTCCATCGACAACGCGTTTGATTTCGCCCATCAACGCCTTCTCGTGTGCTGCAAATACGCGTTCCCGTGACGCCAAATCAACATAGATGCTCACGACACTTAATGGAGTTGGAAGCCCAACCATAAACCGTACATGGGGCGGAATTTCACCGTTCTGCTTCAACTCTTCAAATGTTCTGTACGATTCAAGAGCCGCGACAGCGTAACCCAGGTCAGGCAGTTCAATTTCGCTGCCTTTAACCTCTTCGCGAATGTGATATGTGGTCTGACCTGCCCTCCCGTCAGGCGTTGTTACCGGCGGGCCCGGCGCAAGCTGCGGTGATTGAGCCAATCTCTTGTTCTGAAATCGGATCCATGTGTCCCGTTCACCTACTTCACCGTCCCCCAAGCGTGCGATATGAGAACCAACATGCTTTCCAGCAATCCGGAACATTTCTTCCGACTTCTTAAATGGCGCACTTCCGACGAGATGTGCGCCTTGGACATTCGAGCTCTTTCTAAATATCTCCGTATTCCGTATCCTAAATCGCATTACCATACGAAATTTATCACTCCTAGTAGAGCTCAGCCATCGATGGATCATCGCGATGCAAAACCGATGGGTTTCGCAACGGCTCCCACGTCTCAATAATATCAATCACTTGGCGGTCGCAAAACCCTGTTGCAAAATTCTTGCGAAAATTCCCGCCATCAAGACCGCAATATTCGGGTCGTCTTCGAGATCATGCATGGCGACGCTCGCGGAGTTCACACCAGCTTGTCGCCGAACAGGAATTCCAGCGCGCGGTCGAGGCGGATGTGCGGCAGCGGTGCGGACTGGCCGTCCGTCATCGGGCCGGGCAGGGGCGGGCGAAAGCGCAGGAAGCGATAGGCGGCGTCGGCGTCGGATATTGCAACGCCCTCTCCGGCGAAAACGCTTTTTGGATCGGCGGGCAATTCGCCGGGAAAGATCGCTGCTTCGGCGCTTCCGTCGAACGTCTCTCCATGCACGCTCTCGCCGGCCAGCGGAAAGCCGCTGATCGCTTCCAGCATCTGGCCATCGTGGCGGACGTTGACCTCGCGTGTCGCGCGCACCGCCGCCATGGCGATGATGTCGGTGATGGCGCCGAGATTTTCCGCCCGCGCAATGGCGCGTTGAACCATCAGCCGCAAAATCTCTTCCAGCCGGTCGTGGCTGGAATGATGCAAATGGTCGGCCTTGGTGGCGGCAAACAGGATGCGATCGATCTTCGGCCGGAAGATCGAGGTCAGGAACGACGACTGGCCGGTGCGGAACGCGCTCATCACGCCCGACAGCGCAGTCTCCAGATCGCGCACGGCACCGGGGCCGGAATTTAGCGCCGACAATACATCCACGAGCACGATCTGGCGGTCGAGGCGGGCGAAATGGTCGCGAAAGAACGGGCGGATGACATGGGTCTTGTAGGCTTCAAAGCGCCGCTGCATCATAGCCGCCAGCGAATTGCCGGTGATACTGGCGCCGGGACCTAGCGGCAGTGGCGAAAACGTCAGCGCCGGCGATCCCTCCATGTCGCCCGGCAAGAGAAAGCGGCCCGGCGGCAGGGTCGACAAGGCATACCGGTCGTCGCGGCAGGCGCGCAGATAGGCGGTGAACATGTCTGCGGCCTGGCGGGCATCCGCTTCGCTGGCCTCGGCGGACGGATCGATGCTCGCCAGAAAATTGCGCCAGTCGCGGGCAAACAGTGCGCGCGAGGGGCTTGCCGCCGCTTCCAGGGTTTCGTGGGACCAGGCAGCATAGTCCTGCGTCAGCAAGGGCAGGTCGAGGAGCCATTCGCCGGGATAATCGATGATGTCGATGGTCAGATGATCGGCGCCCTTGCGCCAGCCGGACGTGCGCTCGAATTCGAGCGTGATGCGCAGTTCGGAAATACGCCGCGTGGATTGCGGCCATTGCCGGGCATCGGGGCCCCGGGCGCCGCCGGTCAGGTCGGCGAAATGATTTTCATATTCAAAGCGCGCAACGTTGTCGTCGGGCTGCGGCTGCAGAAAGGCGCGCGTCAGGCGGTTCTCGGCATGGACGCGAAACACCGGGAACATTTCCCCGTTGCCGGCGGCGGAGGTTTTCGGCAGCCGCAACAGATTGTGAATGAGCGCGGTTATGAACACCGTCTTGCCGGACCGGGACAGGCCGGTGACGCCGAGACGCAGGCCGTTGCCGGTGACGTAATCGATCAATCCGCTGGCGGCGATCCGGGCTTCGTTGGCGAGGCTGGAAATAAAGGTCACGAACGGGGTCCTGCAGCGACAAGGCATTTGCGCATGTAGCGTCTCTCGGACAGGCCGTTGCGCGCAAATGCCGGCAAGGACATTTCGCGCAGCCGGTCCGGCTCAATCCATGTTTCAATCGCCGTCATCGTCATCGCCGGTAGCGGCCGGGCGCAGCGATTTTGCGGTCACGAAGTGCTCCAGCCTACCTTCTCCCGGCGCGAACGCGGCCCAATCATTGGTGGCGAAGGAGAAAACGGCCGTTGCGGCGGTGGGGAAGTGGCCGGCTATGTAACTGCGCTGGCTGCGCTTGGCGCGGCTGCCGAGCGAAAAGGCGAGCATGTGCATGCCGGGGTTATGTCCGACCACCAAAAGAGTGCGGGTATCGCTAGGAACCGTCCGGATTTCCTGAAGGATTTCCTCCGGTTCCGCCAGGTAGAGATCATTGGAAAAGTCTGTCTGGCAGCCGGGCGGCAGCAGCGGGCGAATCGCCTCAACGGTCTCGCGCGTGCGCGTTGCATCGGAAGACAGGACGCGGTCGGGAGCGAGCGCTTTGGATTGCAGATATTGCCCGATCAGGGCGCAATCGCTCCAGCCGCGTGGCGCGAGCTGGCGGGCATGGTCGCCGCCGGGATTGCGGGCTTCGGTCTTGGCATGACGCATCAGGATCAGGTTTCGCATTGCTGCATGGTAGGGGAATCGCTGCCGGTTCGCCAGAGCAATGGCTTGTTATTGCCGCGCCGGGGTTGTTACGACCGGGCAAATGCGTTTACCTTTGCAATTCGATTGATGAGGAAAGCGAGGTGGGCCATGGGTGGCATGAGCATGGGACAATTGTTTTTCAGCTTCAAAGGCCGCATCAACCGCCAGCCGTTCTGGCTTGCAATAATTTTGATGATCCTTTTGAGCGCCGTCTTGAACGGCATCATTTATTCGGTGGTCAATTATTCCGACGCTCCGGTGGTGAGCGCGGTTGTCAGCCTGTTGTTCGTTTATCCAGCGCTTGCCGTATACGCCAAGCGCTGCCACGGCTCGGCAAGTCCGGCTGGTGGCTGCTCATGCTGATCATACCGCTGGTCGGCCTGATCTGGTTTATATACGATCTGGGGATCCTGGAAGGCCAGCCCGGTGACAATGCCTATGGTCCCAATCCGCTGGGGTGATGCAGCTCACTCCTTGATCGCTTTGGTCAGCGGCAGGAATTCGGACATGTGCGAGCCCTTGTAGAAGGTGGCCTGAAAGGCGGGCCGCGCCTGCCTGCGCTCGTACCAGTCCTGCACGCGCGGCATGTCCTTGATCCAGACGTAGGAAAAGCCCAGATCGTTCATCCGGTCGATGAGCGGTGCGACGATGATGTCCGCCAGCGTGTATTGATCGCCCAGAAGCCAGGGCCCGGCCGCCAGCGCCGCGTCCATGCGCCGGCAGGTGTTGCCGATCTGCTCGATCGAGGCTTCGACATCGGCGCGTTTGAAGCCGCCGGTGCCCATGCGCCGGTAAAACTGCTTGCGCAGCGGCCTGATGTCGGATTGCTCGGCTTCGAATTGTTGGCGGTTGAGACCTTCGAAGCGCGGCAGGAACCCCATGTTGAATGACGGCACCCGCACCGCAGCGGTCGGCACCTCTTCCAGAAACCGCATCCAGGCCCGCATTCTGGAGCGCTGAACGGGGTCCGCCGGCGAAAGGGGTATTTCGGGATAGCGCTCGTCAAGGTATTCGCAGATCACGCTGGAATCGACGATGATATCGCCGTCGTCGACGAGCGTTGGTACGACCCCGTTGGGATTGATGGCCAGGTATTCCGGCTTGAGATGATCCTTGGCCTTGCCGAGGTCCAGGCGAATGTCCTCAAACGCCAGCGCCTTTTCGGCAAGGCAGATGCGCACTTTCTGGCTGCAGGTGGAATGGGCGGCGTTGTATAGCGTCAGCATGGTCAGTTCCCGCGCCGGTTCAAGAACGCAAGCCGCTCGAACAGGTGCACGTCCTGTTCGTTCTTCAGCAATGCGCCATGCAAAGGCGGGATCATCTTTTTCGGATCGCGCTCGCGCAGCGTCTCCGCACCGATGTCTTCGTTCAGCAGCAGTTTCAGCCAGTCGAGCAATTCGGATGTCGAAGGTTTCTTCTTCAGGCCCGGCACCTCGCGCACTTCAAAGAATATGTTCAATGCTTCTTCAACCAGGCGTTTTTTTATGCCGGGGAAATGCACGTCGACGATCGCGGACATCGTGTCATGATCGGGAAACTGGATGTAATGAAAGAAGCAGCGCCGCAGGAAGGCGTCCGGCAGTTCTTTTTCGTTGTTGGACGTAATGACGACGATGGGGCGCTGCGCCGCGCGGATGGTTTCGCCGGTTTCGTAGACGTGAAACTCCATGCGATCCAGTTCAAGCAGCAGGTCGTTGGGGAATTCGATGTCGGCCTTGTCGATCTCATCGATCAACAGGACCGGGCGTTCCGGACTGGCGAAGGCTTCCCATAATTTACCGCGCTTGATGTAATTGGCGATGTCGGAGACACGGGCGTCGCCGAGCTGGGAATCCCGCAACCGGGAAACCGCGTCGTACTCGTACAGGCCCTGCTGCGCCTTGGTCGTCGACTTGATGTGCCAGGTTAGCAGCGGGGCCGAGAGGGCCGAGGAAATTTCTTCCGCCAGGACCGTTTTGCCGGTGCCGGGTTCACCCTTGATCAGGAGCGGGCGCTCCAGAACGATGGCGGCATTGACCGCGACTTTCAAATCATCCGTTGCGATGTAATTCTTCGTGCCTTCAAAACGCATAAGGGTCCCCGTCTTGCTGAGCGGGCACACTGCCACCGGCGGGTGCGGGCTGCAAGCCGGGCGCGGCGGTGCCGGCCTGACCGGCAGCGAACAATTTCCGGGAGTTAACGAATTTTTCGGGTTCGGCGGGCGATACTGCGGGCCCAGTTTTGTATGGATCGAAAGCCCGCATCATGACACCCGCTGCCTATCTCGAAATGGCGGAAACCGAAGACCAGCACTGGTGGTATGTGGCCCGCCGGGCCGTGATCGGGTCGGTCCTGGATGGTCTGAAGCTGCCGCGCACCGCCCGTATCCTGGAGGTCGGCTCGGGAACCAGCGGGAACCTGGATATGCTGGCGCGCCACGGCCGGGTCAGCGCGATTGAAATGGACGAAACCGCGCGAAAGATCAGCGCCGAGAAAACCGGTGGCCGGTTCGATATTCGTCCCGGGGTATGCCCCCGCGACATTCCTTTTCCCGACGAGAAGTTCGACCTGATCTGCATGTTCGACGTGCTGGAACATATCGATGAAGCGTCCCAGACGCTGGCGGCGCTGCGCGAGCGGCTGGCGCCGGGCGGGCGCATACTGGTGACCGTGCCCGCCTATCAATGGATGTGGAGCGTGCACGATGAATTCGTGCACCACAAGCGGCGTTACACGCGCAGCGCCTTGCTGAAGCAGGCCAATCCTGCCGGGCTGGTGGCGGAGCGCATGACCTATTTCAACATGTTTCTTTTCCCGCTTGCTGCAAGCATGCGTTTCGTCGACAGCCTGCTGGGACGCAAATCGGCAAGCTGTATCGGCACGCCCACGCCAGCGGTCAATGCAATGTTCCGCGCAATTTTCGGTTCGGAGCGGCACCTGTTGAAATCGTTGAACCTGCCGTTCGGCCTTTCGTTGATGGGTGTGTTGCGGGCCGCGGACGAAGCCTGACCATCAGACGGAATATTTCTACTTGCCGCTGCTCTTGCCGCCCTTGGCGCCAATGCTCTTCATGTACTCGATCATGTCGGCAATCGATTGCGGCTCCAACCGGAAGGCGGGCATGCCGTCGGTGCGGTGGCTGACAACGATACCTTCCGCGAATGCCTCCTCCAGATGTTCCAGCGGATAACGGGTGGAAAGCACGCGAAACGGCGGGGCCTTGGGATTCCTGCTAGCCCCGGTCGGGCCGATAGCGTGGCAGGTTCCGCAATTGCTGGTGACAAAAGCCTTGCCGCGCTCGATTGCGGTGGCGGCAGCTGCTGTCTGCGCCGAAGCAAACAGCAGCAGCGCTCCAATCATGACCGCCAGCAGGCCTTTCAGCATTGCCGATGCACGCACTTGGCGAGCCGTTGTATATTTTTGCCACTGGCGAGAGGGCATGGGCACGTCCTTCCGGGTTCGCAGGGTGGTCGTGCGCCGGTTGAACGGGCCAGACCGACACCCTCAAAATCCGGTGCGATTCTGAGTTCTCGGGAAAATTGTGCAATGATTTGCGTCAACTGTCGATTGCCGCTTCGCCGGCAGCGGCATATTTGCATTGCCGGCGACGGGGCGCTTGCCTTGGGCGGACCCGCGGCTCAATATTGCAAGCTGTTGCGTGAACGCGCGCCCGGCGGGGCGGCGGCGCAAGATGCAACGTCAATATCCGGAAACAACCGGCATCGCGTACCGATTTGACAGGAAACCGAATGACGCTACCAGCAGGCAAGATCGACATTCATCACCACGTGCTGCCGGATTTCTACAAGGATGTGCAGCGCGCGGCCGGCATTGGCGGCACCGCCTACCAGGGGTTTCCGGAATGGTCGCCGGAGCAATCGCTGGCGCTGATGGACAGGCTCGGCATCGCCGCCACCGTGTTTTCCTTTACTTCGCCGGGCATATTCTTTGGCGACGTTGGGCAGACTCGCGAACTGGCGGTGCAATTCAATGATTACCTGGCAGACCTGAAGAAAAATTCAGGCGGGCGCTTTGGAGGCTTTGCATTCCTGCCGCTGCCTGACGTCGATGCGGCGGTGAAGGAAATTGGCCGGGTGCAGGGCGAGCTGGGGCTGGAAGGCATCTGCCTGCTCACCAGCGTTGACGATCGTTATATCGGCGATCCACTGTTCTGGCCGGTCTATGAAGAATTGCACAAGCGCAAGATGGTTGCCTTCCTGCACCCCTGTTATCCGCCCGGTGTGGAGGCGAAGGGATGGGACATTCCGCGCATGCTGATCGATTACCCGTTCGAAACGACCAAGGTGGCAACCAACCTGATCTTCAACGGCGTGATGGAGAAACTGCCGGACATCAAATGGATATTGTCGCATGCCGGCGGTACGTTGCCGATGCTGGCGCACCGGATTTCCATTTTCGATACGCGCACGAAGTTCAAGGACAATTATCCGAAGGGGGCGTTGCACCATATCCGCGAGTTCTATTTCGATACGGCGCTGAGCGGCGCCAGGCCGCCGCTCGATGCGCTGATGGCTTTTGCCGATCCCGGACGCATTCTGTTCGGCACCGATTACCCCTATGTCGTGGCGGAGGTCGCCGAGGCGGAGACCCGCAGTTTTGAAGCCTATGGCGGATGGGCGGCGGAGCAGCGTGCTGCGATCGAGCGTGGTACGGCGATGGATTTGTTCGGTTATGCGTAACGGGCGAAACAACACGGCAACGGAATGTTCCTGAATTTCTTCACATCGCTGCGCGAAGCGGAAGTGCCCGTCACCTTGCGGGAATATCTCACGCTGATGGAGGCGCTCGACAAGGATCTGGCGGAGAAGTCGATCGACGAGTTCTACTTTCTGTCGCGCGCATTGCTGGTCAAGGACGAGCGCAATCTCGACAAGTTCGACCGGGTGTTTGGTGCGACGTTCAAGGGGCTGGAATCCCTGCTGGAAGGGCTGGAAAAAGCCGAGATACCGGCGGACTGGTTGAAGAAGATTGCCGAGAAATACCTTACCGATGAGGAAAAGGAACAGCTCGAAGCGATGGGCTGGGACAAGCTCATGGAGACCTTGCGTCAGCGGCTGGCCGAGCAGAAGGAGCGCCACCAGGGCGGCAGCAAGTGGATCGGCACGGGTGGCACTTCACCGTTTGGCGCTTACGGGTACAACCCGGAAGGCATTCGAATTGGGCAGGATTCCAATCGCAATCATCGCGCGGTGAAAGTCTGGGACAAGCGCCAGTTCAAGGATCTCGATGGCGACGTTGAGCTGGGGACGCGAAACATCAAGATGGCATTGCGGCGGCTGCGCCGGTTCGCGCGTACGGGCGCGCTTGATGAGCTCGACCTCGATGGCACGATCCGCTCAACGGCACATCGGGGCTGGCTCGACGTGCAGATGCGCCCGGAGCGGCGCAACGCCATCAAGGTGTTGTTGTTTTTCGATATCGGCGGGTCGATGGACTGGCACATCAAGCAGGTGGAAGAATTGTTCTCCGCCGCGCGCGCCGAGTTCAAGCACATGGAACATTATTACTTCCACAATTGCCTGTACGAAGGCGTGTGGAAGTCAAACGTGCGCCGCCATTCGGAAAGGACGGCAACCTGGGACGTGCTGCATAACTATGGCAGCGACTACAAGGTAATCTTCGTCGGCGATGCTTCGATGTCACCCTATGAGATCGCCATAGCTGGCGGGTCCGTCGAACACAATAATCCGGAGCCTGGTTCGCTCTGGCTGCAGCGGATGACGCAAACCTATCCGCACGCGGTCTGGCTCAATCCGGTGCCGGAAAACCAGTGGCAATGGACGCAGTCTATCGGCATGGTCAGGCAATTGCTTTCCGACCGGATGTTCCCGCTGACAATCAGCGGACTGGAAGATGCAATGCGCGAGCTTTCGCGATAGGCCTATCCATCACGAGCTGGCGCCGGCGCCCCATCCGCTATCGCTGCGCCGGTGGGCGACCTGCTCGATACGGTGGCGTACAGCCGGGCTGCGTTCCATCAGCGCGTTGAGATCGGCCGAATCGAGGATCAGCAGCTTGACCTGGTTGACCGCCCGTGCGGTTGCTGCCCGCGGGCGTTTTTGCAGGACCGAAATTTCACCGAAAAAATCGCCCTTCGAGAGGAACAGGGATTCCTTGTCCGTCTCGATGGACACATCGCCGCTGCTGATAAAGAAAATCGAATCGCCGTCGTCGCCGCGCCGCATGATGGTAGCGCCCGGCTGCACGGTTTGCGAGCGCAGGTAGCGCATGAGATCGGCAATTTCGATTGCCGACAGGCCGGAGAATATCGGCACACGCGCCAGCATTCCCCATGTGACGACGAATTCGCGCCGGTGAATGTCCTCGGCGAAGGCGGTGGCGATAATACCGACCGGCAGCGCCAGCATGATCAGGCCACAGATGGTGGTAAGCGCGGCGATGAGACGCCCGACATTGGTGACGGGTACGACGTCTCCGTAACCGACCGTCGTCACTGTCACGATCGCCCACCACATGGCGCCGGGAATGGTGCCGAATTTGTCCGGTTGGGCGTTTGCCTCGACCAGATACATGGCCGAAGCGGAGATCAATACGACACCGGCAAGGACGACGGCGGTCGCCAGCAGCGCCTTGCGTTCCGTCTGGAGAGCATTCATCAGCGAACGCATGCCGGGCGAATAGCGCGCCAGCTTGAAGAAACGCAAAAGCCGCAACATCAGCAAGGCGCGCAGATCAATACCCGCGATCAGCAGCAGGTAGAGCGGGATGATCGACAACAGATCGAGGATCGCCATTGGCGATATGGCGTATTGCCAGCGCGCGCGCCAGGGATGCAATTCGGCATACAGCGTTGCTTCCGGCGCGCTCCAGAAACGCAAAACATACTCGATCATGAAACCGGTGATGACCACGAATTCGATGCCAAGCAACCAGTTGCGCCACGCCGCTGCGTGGGCCGGTACCGACTCAACAATCATGGCCACGATGCTGACGACAATCAGGATGACGATAATCTGGTGGGTAAGTGTGGACAGCCAGCCGCCGCCGATACCTGAATCGAGCGCCAGGTGGACACGCCGCCGCAGTCCTCCCAGGCTTGATCGGGCAGGCTGGTCCATCAGCCGGCGGCCCGCGACTTCAATGCTTCGGCAATGGCGTCCAATGCTTCCTGCGCCTTAGCGCCATCGGGCCCGCCGGCCTGGGCCATGTCGGGACGCCCGCCGCCGCCCTTTCCGCCGAGTACTGGCGAGGCGACGCGCACGAGATCAACGGCGCTGTTGGCCTCGGCCAGGTCTGGTGTGACCGCGACGACGATGCCGCCCTTGCCGTCCGGCGACGTGTTGGCGATGGCGACAATGCCGGAGCCGATTTTCGTCTTGCCCTCGTCGGCCAGTGACTTGAGATCCTTCATTTCAACGCCGGTTACGGCCCGGGCGAAGAATTTGACGCCGCCAATGTCGACAATATTGTCGCTTTCGCCGCTCGATCCGCCGCCGCCCATGGCCAGCTTCCGGCGTGCGTCAGTCAGTTCCCGATCGAGCTTGCGCCGTTCTTCCAGCAGGGTGTTGAGTTTGCCCGCAGCCTCGGTCGCCGGGGATTTCAACAAGGCCGAGAGCTCGCGCAGCTGCCGCGATTCTGCATTCAGGTGCTGGCGCGCACCGTCACCGGTCTTGGCCTCGATGCGCCTCACGCCGGAAGCCACCGCGCCCTCCGAGACGATGGTGACGAGGCCGATCTCGCCGGTGCTCGATACATGGGTGCCGCCGCACAATTCCACCGAGAACGGCCGGTTGGCACCGCTGTCCTCGATCCGGCCCATCGTCACGACGCGCACTTCATCGCCGTATTTTTCTCCGAACAGCGCGCGTGCGCCAGACTCGATGGCGTCGTCGACCGGCATCAGGCGGGTTTCCACGGCGCTGTTCTGCAACACGTACGTGTTGGCGATGTCTTCGACCTGCGCCATTTCTTCGCCGCTGATCGGCTTGGGATGGACGAAGTCGAAACGCAGGCGCTCGCTGGCGACGAGTGAGCCCTTTTGCGCAACATGATCGCCGAGCACCTGGCGCAGTGCTTCGTGTAAAAGGTGTGTTGCGGAGTGATTGGCGCGGATCGCGCGGCGGCGACCGTGGTCAATCTTCAGGTCCAGTTCCATGCCCACGACAATCGTGCCGCTGTCAACGGTGACATGATGAACAAACAGGTCGCCGAGCTGCTTTTGGGTGTCGGCGACCCGGGCGCCGGTTTCGCCGTCGCGGAACGTACCGCTGTCACCGACCTGCCCGCCGGATTCGCCGTAAAACGGCGTCTGGTTGAGCACGACAAGGCCGCTCTCGCCAGCGGCGATTTTGTCGACTTCGGCGCCGTCGCGCACGAGCGCCGTTACAACGCCTTTGCCGCTCTCCGCGCCATAGCCGAGGAACTCGGTCGCGCCGGTGCGCTCGCGAATCGAAAACCAGACATTTTCGGTTGCCGCTTCGCCGGAGCCGGCCCAGGCCTTGCGCGCCTCGGCACGCTGGCGCTCCATGGCCTTTGCAAAGGCATCCGTGTCGACGGTAATTCCGCGATTGCGCAACGCGTCCTGGGTCAGGTCAAGCGGAAAGCCGTAGGTATCGTAGAGGCGGAATGCGGTTTCGCCCGAAAGCTGCGCGCCTGCCTGAAGGTTGCTGGTTTCATCGTCCAGCATGGCCATGCCGCGCGCGAGCGTCGTGCGGAAACGGGTTTCCTCCAGCCGCAGGGTCTCGGTGATCAGCGCTTCGGCGCGGACGAGCTCAGGGTAGGCCGCGCCCATTTGCGTGACCAGCTCGGGAACCAGGTGCCACATTACCGGTTCCTTCGCACCGAGCAATTGGGCGTGGCGCATGCCGCGGCGCATGATCCGGCGCAGCACATAGCCGCGGCCTTCATTCGATGGCAGGACGCCGTCGGCGATCAGGAAGGAGGTTGCGCGCAGGTGATCGGAAATCACCCGCAGGCTGGCCGCCGATTGAGCATCCAGTCCGGCGCCTGTCACGTGAGCGGCGGCGCCGATCAACGCCCGGAACAGGTCGGTATCATAATTGGAGGTAACGCCCTGCAGAATTGCCGCCATGCGCTCCAGGCCCATGCCGGTGTCGATCGACGGGCGTGGCAGGGCAAGGCGATTGCCTTCACCGTCGCCCGGCCGGACCTGGTCGAATTGCATGAAGACGAGATTCCAGAACTCCAGGAACCGGTCGCCGTCCTCGTCGGGTGATCCGGGCGGCCCGCCGGCGACGGCCTCGCCCTGGTCGAAGAATATTTCCGAACAGGGGCCGCATGGCCCGGTTTCGCCCATGGCCCAAAAATTGTCGGAGGTGGGAATGCGGATTATACGATCCTCGCTGAACCCGCCGATCTTCTTCCACAGCTCGAACGCCTCGTCATCGTCGTGGTAGACCGTCACCAGCAGGCGGTCGCGGGGCAGGTCAAATTCCTTGCGGATCAGGTTCCAGGCAAGTTCGATAGCGCCTTCCTTGAAATAGTCGCCAAAGGAAAAATTGCCGAGCATTTCAAAGAAGGTGTGATGGCGGGCGGTATAGCCGACATTGTCGAGATCGTTGTGCTTGCCGCCGGCCCGCACGCATTTTTGCGAGGTCGTGGCACGCACATAGTCGCGTTTTTCGACGCCGGTAAACACGTTCTTGAACTGGACCATGCCGGCGTTGGTGAACATCAGCGTCGGATCGTCGCGCGGAACGAGCGGAGAGGACGCGACGACCTCGTGGCCGTTGCGGGCGAAATAGTCGAGAAAGGTTTTCCGGATTTCGTTTACGCCGCTCATTCTATCCCGTTCCACATCCTGTCCGGTGCCAAATCGTCCTGACTGGCTGGTCCCGTAGCGTTCGGGGCCGGCCGCGCAATTTCCCCGTTGCTATAAACCATTTTTCGGCAAAGCGTAATTATGCGCCCGCCGGGCGGGCGCTGGCTCCGGCGGCGGGCGACAAATGCTCGTGATGAACGAAAAAAGGAACGAAACCCGGTACGCAGGGTTCCGTCCCAGAGAGAAGCATAATGAGCCGGATGGCCGTAGAGGGGACCTTTCTACATGGTAGCAATCCCGGCCGGCAAAGCGGCGGTGCGCCGGCCGTGCTGCATTCGCTTCACTTTCGGTTATCCACCTTGCAGCGATTTCCGTTGCGGCATGGATGTGCCGCCAGTTACCGCTGCAAATGGCTTCCTCATGGCCCGGCTTGCCTTCGCCCGGCGTGCCCGTCCGTCGGTCTTGCCTGGCAGGCGCTGTTGATCCCGGCGGGCCGCCGGAGGCTATTCGGCGGCAGCGCCGTCGATATCGTCCCCGGGACCGTCGTCGGGCCGGCCTTCCTCGAGAATTTTTTCGGCGATCAGGCCCGAATTGGTGCGGATGGCCCGTTCGATCTCGTCGGCCGTATCGGGATTGTCCGCCAGGAATTGCTTGGCGTTTTCACGCCCCTGGCCAAGACGCTGGCTGTCGTAGGAAAACCAGGAGCCTGATTTTTCGACAATGCCGGCCTTCACACCCAGGTCGATCAATTCCCCTGTCTTGGAAATTCCCGCTCCGTACATGATATCGAACTCGACCTGTTTGAACGGCGGCGCCACCTTGTTTTTCACCACTTTTACGCGGGTCTGGTTGCCGGTCACCTCGTCGCGGTCCTTGATGGCGCCGATGCGGCGGATATCGAGGCGAACCGAGGAATAAAATTTCAGCGCATTGCCGCCGGTTGTCGTCTCGGGGCTGCC
>CAZTMN010000052.1:14479-27000 GCA_964615275.1 uncultured Beijerinckia sp.
TACATGACGCCAATCTTCATCCGGATCTGGTTGATGAAGATGACCATGGTTTTCGACCGGGAGATGGAGGCGGTAAGCTTGCGCAGGGCCTGGCTCATCAGGCGCGCCTGAAGGCCTGGCAGGGAATCGCCCATCTCGCCCTCGATTTCAGCCCGCGGGGTCAGTGCTGCCACCGAATCCACCACCAGCACGTCGATCGCGCCGGAGCGAACCAAAGTATCGGCAATTTCCAGCGCCTGCTCGCCGGTGTCGGGCTGGGAGATCAGCAGGTCGTCCAGCTTGACGCCAAGCTTGCGCGCATAGACCGGGTCCAGCGCATGTTCAGCATCGACGAAGGCGCAAACGCCGCCCTTTTTCTGGGCTTCGGCAATGACATGAAGTGTCAGCGTCGTCTTGCCGGACGATTCAGGACCGTAAATCTCGACTATCCGGCCACGCGGCAACCCGCCGACGCCAAGCGCAATGTCGAGCCCGAGGGACCCGGTCGGAACGGTCTCGATCTCCACCGATTGTTCGTTCTTGCCAAGGCGCATGATCGAGCCTTTGCCGAACGCCCGCTCGATTTGCGACAGAGCGGCGTCGAGAGCCTTGGTCTTGTCCACTGAGTTTTCCTCCACGAGGCGAAGATTCGCTGCGGCCACGATACGGCTCCTTTCCACAATTGTGCAATTGGCTAGGGTTAAACAGGTTGTTGAAAGTCAATGTACTATTTTTGTTCTTTTTGACAAGTTCTTTTTTTGTTCTTTTCGAATTTTCAGGATCCGATGGTTAAGGGCGCTGGAAAAATCAGTGAAAACAAGGATGGGAGCGCATCACAGGCCGAGGGTGCCGCCGCCGTTGACGCTGATTATTTCGCCATCAACGTAGCTCGCGGCATTTGAAACGAGGAAGGCGGCGACGGATGCGATCTCTTCGGGCTTGCCGATTCTGCCGACCAGGGTGCGGCGTGCGACGCCGGCAAGGGCCTCTTCGCTATAGTCAGCAGTCATCGCCGTTGCGGTGGAGCCGGGGCTGACCGCATTGACGCGAATGCCGGACGGGGCCAGCGAACGGGCCAGCGCCCGGGTCAGGCCGATGATGGCGGCCTTCGAGGTGACATAGGCCGGGCCGCCACGGCCGTGGCCGCCGAGACCTGATGCCTGGATAGATCCCGACATTGCCAGCACGATCGCGCCGCCGGAGGTTTTTTCCATTTCCAGCGCGCAAGCCTTGGCCATGTTGAAGGAACCGGTGACGTTTACAGCAAGGGTGCGGTTGAATTCGTCCGCATCCGCTTCGCGCCAGGTTTTTACCGAATGAACCGCCGCCATGTGGATGAGCGCATCAATGCGCCCGAATTGCGAAACCGCCGCGGCCGCGGCCGCGGTGCAGGCCGCAAAGTCACTGACGTCGAGCTGGCGGGTCTGGAGGTTTTGCGCGGCGCCGGCCTGAAGAAGGGCGGGTCTTGCCGGGTCCCGGTCGATGGCGGTCACGCGATGGCCTTCGCGCAACAGCAATTCTGCGCAGGCTTCACCGATGCCGCTTGCAGCGCCGGTCACGACAACGGACATTGGAGCGGAAGTTCCTGTCATGGAAACAGCAATTATTGCGGCCGCCAGCGCGGCAACTCCTGAAAGCCGGGCGCGTTCGGTTTCGGGCGCACGACCGTAAAGCCGGGAGAATTCGCCGTGCCGATCGAGGCAACCGGCGTGCGGTCAACATTGTTGCGGCGGGTGAACAATTCGCCTGCCTTGCGCCGTCTTTCGGCGGCCAGCGCCCTGTTGGCCGCTGCCTGCCGGCGTTTTTCCTCAAGCAGGGCTGCAATTTTTGCTGGGTCCACCCGGCTGACCACGGCTTTCTTGCCATTGATCCCCTGACCGGCCTCGTTCAATTTGCGGGCGATCTGCTCGGCGATCGGGACCTTGATGATACCGTGGCCGCGTGCGAGCTGGGCGATGGGCCCATTGCTGTTCTGGAGATTGTCGACGGTCATGAACACGCTGGCGCCGGCGGCCACGCAAAACAACCCCAGGATTGCCCGCTCAGGCGTGAACAAGGCAGCCGGGCGGCGCGTTTTTACGATCGAATATCTGCGCAAGGTCGCCACGTTAACATCTCCTGAACATACTGACCGGCCCAGAGTAAATGAACGTGGTGAAGAAAGGGTTGATGGCGGGCCGAAGGGCGGATGCGGCGTGCTGGCGGGCCCGGGGGATTCCAGACGCGGCGTCGGGCTGTCACTGGCTTGGCGGGCGATCTCGAAGATGCTTGCCAGCGGAAAGTAAAGCGGCTTAAATCGGAACCGGTAGGGCAACCATCACAAAAACCAGGACGCCTTAATGTTTTCCCGGAAGGGAGGACGATCGTCGGGGATTGGGGAACGCATCTTGATTTCGATCAGCCAATTGCGAAAAGAATTTTCGGTCGACACGGGTGTCGTTACGGCCCTGAACAACCTGGACATAGAGATCGACGAGGGCGATTTCTTCGTTATCGTGGGCGCCAGCGGATCGGGCAAGACCACGCTGTTGCGGTCGGTGGCCGGGCTCGAAGCTCCCGATGCCGGTACGATCAAGATCGATGACCGGGTCGTGTTTTCCAACCAGCCGCCAACCTGGGTTCCGGCACAGGATCGCGGTTTCGGCATGGTGTTCCAGTCGTATGCGGTGTGGCCGCACCTGACGGTCTATCAGAATGTCGCGCTGCCGCTGATGGAAGGCGCGCAGAAAATTCCGCGTGGTCAGGTACGGGCCCGGGTCGAGAACGCCCTCAAGATGGTGCAACTCGAAGCGCAGATTGACCGGCCGTCAACGCTTTTGAGCGGCGGCCAGCAGCAGCGCGTTGCGCTGGCCCGGGCGATCGCCGGCAACCCGAGGGTGTTGCTGATGGACGAGCCGTTGAGCAACCTCGATGCACGGCTGCGCGAGGAAGTTCGCGGCAAGATCCGCGGCCTGGCGAAAGAGCTTGGCGCAACGGTTCTTTACGTCACCCACGACCAGATCGAAGCGATGGCGATTGCCGACAAGATCGCGCTGATGAGCTTTGGCAATCTGTTGCAGTTCGGTTCGCCGCTCGATCTGTATCGCAACCCGAACCGGGCGGAAGTTGCGGAATTTTTCGGCACCGTCAACTGGATGCGCGGCGAACTCTCATCCGAGGGCGGCAAGGGCGTGGCGACGAAAATCGGCTCGTTCACGGTTTCAAACAGCGCGATATCAGACAAGGACGTCTGGGTCGGCATTCGTCCGGAGCATCTGGGCTTTGCCGACGATTCATCCGGTGGAAAACCCAATCATTTTCTGGCCGATCTGACCGACGAGATATTCCTCGGCGATCAATACAGTTTCGAGGCGCAGGCGGGCGACATCGCACTGGCTGGCAAGAGCCGCGTTTCCCCCGCCGTGCGCGATGGCAAGCTGCATATTGCGGTCAATCCGGACGACCTGATGATCTTTCCGGCCGATGCGGAGAACACGAAATTCATTCAGGCCTCAATTGCAAACAACTAGGGCCGTATGCCGGCTGCAAGGATGCGCCGGCAATTGATATTGGCAAGATTACATGCAAACCTGAGCGCCAGGAGCCGCCAGAAGCGCTGCCGAGAATATGCGCGTGAGGACAACGTCAACAAGGATAACCAGCAAGGAGGGTAATATGACAAATAGCAAGACCCGGAAACCGGTAATGGGAGCCGCCATTGCGTTGCCAGTGGCAGCAATGCTTGCGGCAGGTCCAGCTGCCGCAGCCGATGCGCCAAAAAATCTTCAGGAGCTGATTGCCGGCGCGAAAAAGGAAAAGGTACTGCGCGGGATGTGGTCGGCCAGCAGTCTTAGCGGCGGCAAGGGTTTCCGCCACATCGTCGCTCAGATGAACAAGAAATGGGGGCTCACGCTACAGGCGAAATTTACGCCGGGGCCATCCATGACCCGGATGATCGCCAAGACAACGCGGGAAGTCAAAGCCGGCCAGCCTGCCAGTGCTGACGTTGTCTGGAACAATTCGGGCGGCGCGCTCAAGAGCGGCCAGGTCGGCATCATGCGCAAAATGAACTGGCTCGCCTACCTCGACCGTCAGCCGCTCAAGTGGGAGGGCTTCGATCCGGTTGCACCCGGCGGCATCGGTCTTGCGACCAGTGGTTCGCTTGTTGGCATCATGTACAACAGCGATCTCGTGAAGCCCAACGAGGTGCCGACCAAGTTCGCGGATGTCTTCAATCCGAAGTGGAAAGGCAAGATCGCAACGACGCCTTACGTTGCCGGAATGCGTGAGTTCGGCATGCCCAGCATGCTGGGTCCCAAGGTGATGACCGAGTTCACCAAGAAGCTGAGCAATCACATCGGCGGGCTGATGCGCTGCGGCTCGACGGACCGGCTTACCAGCGGCGAATTCCTGATGCTGGTCTTCAGCTGCGGCGACCAATATGTGAACCGCGCCAAGAATTCCGGCAGCAAGGAGCCGCTCGGCTACGCGCTCATGGATGAAGCGGTGATTTCGCATACGCGCTATATCATGGTGCCGAAGAACTCCGCCGCTCCGAACGCCGCGGCCCTGTTCGGTGTCTGGCTGCATTCCAAGGAAGGCCAAAAGTGGCTGTGGCAGAAGAACGGCCTGGATCTGCCGCTTTACCCGGAATCGGAACTGCGCAAGATGTTGCTCAAAGCCAAGTCAAAAGGCGCGAAGATCGTGATGAACTCGCCGCAATGGCTGGGCGCCCAGGGCGGGTACGTCAAGTTCCGCAAGAGCCTCGAGAAGATCGTCAAGGCCAAGCGCAAACGGAAATAATGCTGCTTCGGCGAGCTGTACCGGAGACCATGTGTCCCCGGTGCAGCCTGTTTTTCTCCTACATCGATTGAAAGAACCGCGCCTGTGCAGCGAAACATGTCTCCCGTATTGATCGCGCTCGCTGCGATACCAATGCTTGTCATCCTGGTTTTGGTCGCGGTGCTGATCTGGATCAGTTTTCAGAGCGGCATTTTGGGGACATCGGATGCGGTTTATACGCTTGGCAATTATTCCGAGGTTTTTGAAGATCCGCTGTTTGCCGAGGCCGTGATCAATACGGCGATATTTGCGGTTACCGCGACAATCGTTGCGATGGCGATTGGTCTGCCGATCGCCTGGGTTACCGAGCGCACGACCTTGCCGGGAAAAAGCTGGATCTATGTCATCATGACAATGGGCCTGCTTATCCCCGGCATTTACACAGCCATGGGGTGGATATTTCTCGCCCATGAACGGATCGGATTTCTGAACCGGTGGGCGGTGCAAATATTCGGATTCTCCGGTCCGCCGCTTTCGATCGCAACGCCGATCGGCATGGGCTTCGTCCAGGGCCTGAGCCTTGCGGCGCTCGGGTTCATCCTGACCGCGCAAATGTTTCGCGCCATGAACCCTTCGCTGGAGGAAGCGGCCAGCATTCACGGCATGGGTTTTTTTACGACGATGCGACGCATTACCTTGCCGCTGGCGATGCCGGCGATATTGGCCGCGGTCATATACATCGTCGTGATCGCCATCGCGACATTCGATGTTCCAGCGATTATCGGGCTTGGTTCAAGGGTATACCTGCTCAGCACGTACATCTTTCTGAAGACCAATCCGGGCGATGAAGAGCTGGCGCAACACGGCATCACCGCGGCACTCGGGGTGATGATGATAGTGGTCGCGATATTGCTGACCTGGTGGTACAGCCGGGTGCTGCGCAAGGGCGATCAATATGGCGTCGTGACCGGAAAGGGCTATCGTCCCAACCTCATCGAAATCGGCGGCTGGAGCAAAGTCGCGTGGGGATTTGTTTTTCTCTACCTGATCGCCGCCAAGTTGTTGCCGCTCCTGTTGATCGGCTACACCGCGTTCATTCCCTATCTGGCGCCGCCATCGGCGAAGATGTTCAGCCTGATGACGCTGGAGCCATTGCTGGAGGAGATCGACTGGGGCCTGGTGATGCGCGGAATGAAGAACACCTTCATTCTCGTCGTAACCGTGCCGCTGGTGACGTTGTTGCTGGCGTTCGCGGTGTCCTGGCTGATCGTACGCAGCAAGAGCAGAGCGCGCTACCTGCTTGAGTTTGGCGCGTTCCTGCCGCACGCCCTGCCGGAAATCATACTTGCCATTTCCGGTCTGCTGCTCGCGCTGTTCTTCCTGAAAGGGATCGTGCCGTTATATGGCTCGGTGACGCTGATCGCGATTATCTATGTCATTACGCGTATCAGTTTCGCAACACGGGCCATCAACAGTGCCTTGCTGCAAATACACAAGGAACTGGAGGAAGCGGCGCACACGGCCGGGCTTTCAGCCGTGCGCACCTCGTGGCGTATCCTGGTGCCGCTGCTGCGGCCAACGCTGATGGCGGTCTGGATCTGGTCGGCGATCCTGGTGTATCGCGAACTTACCGTTGCCGTTTTCCTGGTCGGACATGACAACATAACCCTGCCGGCGGTCATCTGGAGCTATTGGCAGGCCGGTGCAATCAACCTGGCTGCCGGCGTAACGCTGGTCATGACCGTACTCCTGATACCGCTGATTCTGCTGTTCTGGTGGTTTGGACGCCGTTCCGTCATGCAGAGCTGAGCTGCCGGCGCCGGATGGTTTCGCCTGCGAGTGGGGTAAGCCAAGGCGCGCTGGTGCGATTGCCCTGGCGTGTCGTGTCTTCTTGCGGCGCTCGCTCAGCCCATGTTTTCTTTGACGGTTTCGATGAGCTGTTTCAGCGTGAACGGTTTCGGCAGGAACCCGAAATCCTCGCCGCTCGGCAGGTTTTTCGCGAATGCGTCTTCGGCGTATCCCGAAACAAAGATGATTTTGGCCTTGAGGCCCTTTTTGCGCAATTCGCCGAACATGGTTGGCCCGTCCATCTCCGGCATCACGACGTCGGACACGATCAGGTCAATGGGCTTGTCGCCGTGGTCGTCGACGACATCCAGCGCGTCATAGCCGTTGCACGCTTCAAGCACCGTGTAGCCGCGGGACGACAATGCGCGCGCGCCGAATGAACGGACGGCTTCTTCGTCCTCGACCAGCAGGATCGTACCGGTGCCGGTGGCATCGGCCGTTTTGCCCTTGTCTTCGGTTTTCTTCTCCAGTTCCTCGGGGGCGGGAATGTGGCGCGGCAGGTAGATCCGGAACGTCGTTCCCTTGCCGACCTCGCTGTCGCACGCGATATAGCCGCCGGTTTGCTTGATGATTCCATAGACCATCGACAGGCCGAGACCGGTTCCCTTGCCGACCTCCTTGGTCGTGAAGAACGGCTCGAAGATTTTTTCCTTTACATCGTCGGGAATGCCCGAGCCTGTGTCGGAAACCTCGATGGAAACATAATCGGCAGGGACAAACCCCGGTTCATCAAAGTTGGCGCAATCGGTTTCGGACACGTTTTTCGTCGACAGGGTTATGGATCCGCTGTCCATGCCGGTCATCGCATCGCGGGCGTTGACCACCAGATTGACTATTACCTGTTCAAATTGATTGATGTCGGCCTTGACCAGCCAAAGGTCGCGGCCGTGGGTCAAGCCGATTTCGATTTTTTCGCCAACCAGCCGCCGCAAGAGAATTTGCAAGTCGGATAACACGTCCGATAGTTGCAGGACCTGCGGCCGCAGCGTTTGACGGCGTGAAAACGCCAGCAGCTGGCGCACCAGTCCGGCAGCGCGATTGGCATTCTGCTTGATCTGCATGATGTCCTGAAAGGACGGGTCCGTCGGACGATGGCGCGACAGCAGCAGATCGGAAAAGCCGATTATGGCGGTCAGGACGTTGTTGAAGTCATGCGCGACGCCGCCGGCCAACTGGCCGATGGCCTGCATTTTCTGTGATTGTGCGAAACTTTCCTGCAGGGTGCGCTGTTCGGTCGTATCCAGAGCAAATACCGTTGCGCAGGCCGCACTATCGGACTTTTCCGCCGGCGACAGATACAGGCGCGCGGACCGGTGATCATCGCCGGCGATTGTAACATCGACGGGGGCAATCTCGCTGCGATCCTGCTCGGCGGCGGCAAGGGCTTCGCGCAGCGCCTCGTGATCGCGTTCGGCGATCCCGTTGAAAATGGAATGGGTATCCGATCCTTTGAACGCGGCCGGCAGAAGGCTGGCAAAGGCCGCGTTTGGCTCGCTGATGACGCCATCCTTGTCGAGGGCGGCAATCGCCATCGGGGTCTGGTTGTAGAAGCGGGCAAAACGCACTTCGGCAGCGCGAAGGTCTTCACCCGGTTCCTCGCCCGGCGCGCGGTTGATGACCAGCGTGCGGGATGGGCCAGGTGTCTGGTCCTGTGCAAAGGCGAGCCGGTGGATCAGGCGCACCGGCAGGCTCTGGCCGTTGCGCCGTTTCAGATCGACATCGAACTGCCGGGTCAGGACTTCGCCGGACGAGCCCGCCAGGGTCGCCAGAAGGGCAGGGCCGTCGCCGGCGACCAGATCGGATACCGAGAGCCCGCCGGTGCCGAATTGCGCCAGATCGTAATCGAGCCAGTTTGCGAGGGTTGCGTTCATGAAGGAAACAGACCCGTCGGGATTGGCGGAGAAAAAGCCGGCTGGGGCGTGATCCAGAAAGTCTATGGCGTGCTGCAACTCCTGAAATACGTTCTCATGCCGGTCCCGTTCGCGGGTGACGTCGGCGACCGACCACAGCGTGGCGCGCTTGTGGCCGAAGCGCTCGAGCGGGCGAATGCGAATGCGGTACCAGCCGACCTGGCCATCGCCGGTCAGCGGCGGCGAGAGCCGCAATTCCTCCGCGCCCCGTTTGCCTTCCCGGGCGGCCTGGGCAAGCCGGTAGATCGCTTCGGAGACATCGGGGGTACCGGAAAACAACCTTTCCACCATGCGCAATTGCGTTTGGTCCTGTGCGCCGGACAAGGCGAAATAGGCGCTGTTGGCGTAGAGGATGCGGGTGTCGCCCTCTGTCACCAGAAGGCCTTCGGCGCCGGAGTCTGCGATCAGTTTGGTCAGGTCGTTCTTGGCTGTCTGCCCGGTCAACTGCAGGAAGCCGACAGCATAGGCGAACAGGCCGACGATACCGAGAATCGCCAGCAGGGCCAGCAGGCCAAGCGTGAGCTGGTTGGCCCGCTGCGGCGGCAGGAACGCCAGGGACGAGAGCGCGCCTACCAGGACAATCGCCAAGACCAGCACCAGACCGGGACTTCCCGAGCGCTCCGTCCGGTCAAGAACTGCTGGCGCTTGTTGCTGGCTCATCGATGCTTCCTGGGCAGAACGGGCGCGGTGAAACGGGCACAATGTGGCGAATCATGCCTTGAGGACATTTTACGTACAGGTTTACACCGGTCGACCTGCGATACCAACGATCCACGGCCTTATTCCTGGAGCCGCTTCACGGGGCTGCGCCAGTGTCTCCGGCGATCCCGGATGTGTGCCGCGTCCCGACCGGCGTTTGGTTAACCATGTATTAACGAAAAAGGTTACCGGGCAGGCGCACTTGCTATTATATTGCGGAAACAGGCAATTTTTTGCACGGTTCGCGTTTGCGCCACAGCCTCGCCGTATCGGCTGGCGCGGTTCGCGATTGCGGGCAGGAACACGGCCTGGTGCGGAAATGCGGATGCAGGATTTGGCGCACGAGATCCCCCAGGGTTCGTGGTCGCCTGGTGAGATTGCCTGGTGTGGTCGCTTGCCAAGCGTTGACGATCCTGTAAGAAGACAAGCAGGCTTACAGGCAGGCTGATTTCGAGTAAAGGCCGGAAAATATGGGATTTTTGCAAAGCTGGTTCGGGGATGGAAGCGCGCTGATGCCGTACGTATATGCGGTCATCCTGCTGGTCGTGATCGCTGCCGTAATAATCGTAGTGTACAAGACGTTTTTCAGCGGCAAGCTGCGCGGCGCCAGCCGCAGCCGCAGCCGCCAGCCGCGGCTGGGCAAGGTGGACGTGGAAGATATCGGCGCGTCCCGGCAGCTGGTACTGGTGCGGCGCGACAATGTCGAACACCTGATCATGATTGGCCCGTCCAACGACTTGCTGATTGAATCGGGCATAATCCGCGGGCAGGAGAGCCGGGTACAGCGCGACTATTCCGCGCCGGCGCCGGGTGAAAATCCCGACGCGGCATTTGCCGCTGCTCCCGTCGAAGCGGAGCTTCCGGCGGCGCGGCCAGGCGCGGCCCCGCCGCAACCGGCCGGCGTGCGCATGCCTGCAGCCCCTGTCACGGCCCCACCGCCGCAACCGGCCGCCGCGTCTGCTCCTGCTTCGCCGCCACCTGCTGCAGCTGCGTATGCACCGCCGACGCCGGTTGCACCTGCGCCTGCGCCGTCGCCTGCACCACAGCCGCGGGTTTCGCGGCCGGCGCCGATCGTGCCGCCGGCTCCCCGGCCGGCGTTCACGCCGGTTCCCCCGCCTGGCTCGCCGCCGCCGGTCCAGCCGGCACCATCATCGGGACCGGCGCGCATTACGCCGGCGCCAAGGCCCGGCTCGCCAGCTGCGACTGCGGCTGCAGCCACAACCCCGCCTCCAGCGGCGACACCGGCTCCCGCCGCAACGCCCGCGCCTGCTGCAGCGCCGGCGCTGAGCCCGGCCGACGAGCTGGAGGCTGAAATGGCAAAATTGCTCGGCCGCCCCCCGGCCGGCAGTTAGAACCGGCGCGCCGGGTGCACGCCTCAAGCAGTTCAAAACAAGAAACCCCGGAAGTTGGTCCGGGGTTTTTGCGTGATACGAATGCAGTCGGGATCAATCGTCGCGGTAGACTTTTTCGCGCCGCTCGTGGCGTTCCTGGGCTTCCAGCGAGAGCGTTGCGATGGGCCGGGCGTCGAGCCGCTTGAGCGAAATCGGCTCCCCGGTTTCCTCGCAATAGCCGTAGGTTCCCTCGTCGATACGCTCCAGTGCAGAGTCAATTTTCGCGATCAGCTTGCGCTGCCGGTCGCGGGCCCGCAATTCGATGGCCCGGTCGGTTTCGGAGGAGGCGCGGTCGGCAAGATCGGCCTGATGTTCGCTGGTGGCCTGGAGCGCCTCGATCGTTAGCTTGGCCTCTGTCATGATATCCTGTTTCCAGGTGAGCAGTTTGCGCCGGAAATAATCCTGTTGGCGCTCGCTCATGAAGGGCTCGTCTTCTGATGGACGATACGCTTCGTCAGCCTGATCAATCACGCTCATCAAACCTTCTCCCAAGAAATTTAGCGGCCTTATAGCTGCAAGTCAGATGCTTAGCAACGCAGATTTGATGTACGTGCGGGATGCGCGCGCCGCCCTGGGTCTTCGCCCACACACAGCTTTCCGGGTGCGCGCAGGATCGATGAAAGATTTTGATGACGGATATGGGAAGAGCAGAAGCTTTTCGCGCGCCCCAGGGAGCTGCTGGGCATGCAACGGCCTTGCCCTCACCCCATCGCCTTTTTCAGGTTCGCGTCGATCTTGTCCAGAAATCCCGTCGTCGTCAGCCAGCCCTGATCTGGGCCGACGAGCAGCGCCAGGTCCTTGGTCATGAAACCGCTTTCGACCGCGTCGACGCAGACCTTTTCCAGCGTCATGGCGAAATTGTGCAGGGCGTCGTTGTCATCGAGCTTGGCGCGATGCAGCAGGCCGCGGGTCCAGGCGAAAATCGAGGCCATCGAATTGGTCGAGGTTTCGTCACCCTGCTGATGCTGGCGGTAATGGCGGGTGACGGTGCCGTGGGCGGCCTCCGCCTCAACGGTCTGCCCGTCCGGGCTCATCAGCACCGAGGTCATCAGCCCGAGGGAGCCGAAGCCCTGGGCGGCGGTATCCGATTGCACATCGCCATCGTAATTCTTGCAGGCCCAGATGAAGCCGCCGGACCATTTCAACGCCGCCGCAACCATGTCGTCGATCAGCCGGTGCTCGTACCAGAGCTCATTTTCCTTGAAACGATCGGCGAATTCCTCGTCATAGATTTTCTGGAACAGGTCCTTGAAGCGCCCGTCATAGGCTTTCAGGATGGTGTTCTTGGTCGACAGGTACACGGGAAACTTGCGCATCAGGCCATAGTTGAACGAGGCACGGGCAAAATCGATGATCGACTGGTCGAGATTGTACATCGACATGGCGACGCCGCCGCCGGGAAACTGGAACACTTCGCGCTCGATCACCTGGCCGTCCTCGCCCTCGAATTTCAGCGTCAGGCGCCCGGGGCCGGGGACGACGAAATCGGTGGCGCGGTACTGGTCGCCATAGGCGTGGCGGCCGATGACGTAGGGCTGGGTCCAGCCGGGCACCAGCCGTGGTACGTTCTTGCAGATGATCGGCTCACGGAAGATGACGCCGCCCAGGATGTTGCGGATGGTGCCGTTGGGCGAACGGTACATGCGCTTGAGGCCGAATTCCTCCACCCGCGCCTCGTCCGGCGTGATGGTCGCGCACTTGACAGCGACGCCGTATTGCTTCGTCGCCTCGGCCGCGTCGACCGTGATCTGGTCGTCAGTCTCGTCGCGCTTCTGGATCGACAGGTCGTAATATTTCAGATCGATATCGAGATAGGGGTGGATCAGCTTGTCCTTGATGAAGGCCCAGATGATGCGGGTCATCTCGTCGCCGTCGAGCTCGACGACCGGGTTGTCGACCTTGATCTTCGCCATGTTGGTGCCACCTTTCGGAC